>CAKZUK010000023.1 GCA_937921775.1 uncultured Saprospiraceae bacterium | reverse complement strand
AACTCTAGTATTTCGAGGATGGCAGCGTAATTGCGCAGTGGTTTGAAGGTCTGTAAAGGAACCGAATTTTTTTGAGCGATAGTTGAAAGAATTTGTTTGGCTAAGGAAGATTCTTCTTTCATTAGCGACTTGTCGAGTCGGCTATAGTAATTTTCAAAATAGATATTATTTCTATGGTTACTAGCTTTGTCAAAAACTTTGTCGATGGTTTCTTTTGTGATTTCCTCTTCGTTGGATTCGTACTCGTCAATAAGCATTTGTATGACTAGCTGGATGAAAAAAGGCATCAACCATTTGAGTGATTTTAGCATGTAGGAGATGGTACCACGTTGGTACTTTACCTTATAGTTTTTCAATAGCTTGATGCTAAAGGAGTTGGCTTCAGTTAATGTAAGTGGGGGGACTTCTACTACATTCAAATCATTGATGGTGGCGGTGGCATCAAGTTTTCGGGCAATATTGGGTAAGCCAATAGAGCCAGTGTAGATAAACTGTATACCACGTTTTGCACGTTGTCGAATACTTCGATTGGTATGTAAGAAACGTACAGCTTCTGCTGCATCTTCTTTCTTTTCAATTTGTTCAACCGTGACCGGAAATTCATCCACTAGGATCACAATAGTGAAGTCGGATGTATTCATTCTGCTCGTCAGCTTCTCAAACTCTTTGCTATATTTGGGTGCTTCTTTTGATTGGGTCTCAATCGCTATGTTCCATACCTTGATGGATTTGATGTGCTCCTGAAATTCTTCAAATATACCTCGTGCTTTGGAGGAAGCTTTTATTAGATTAGAAACAGCTTCACTGACCAAGAGACTTTCCGAAAGTGATCGGAAGAAATCTTCTTCTTCTTCGATGTCCTCTACATTGACATAGACGAAAGCATAACCCTTACGGGGAAACTCTTCCATGAAGCGCATGATGGAGGTTTTACCAGCACGGCGTGGGGCAGACATAAATATGTTGCTGCCTGAATCAAGTCGTCGATAAACTTTATCAATGACTTTGTTGCGGGGGAAAAAGTCGTCACCCCGAGGCGTTTGGCCTACGATATTTCTCATTAAATCAGATTGTATTGTTTAGCAAAATCGGTAAGACAAAGGTATTTAACAATTTATCTATTGTCAAGTTTTGACAACAATTTTATTGTTAAAACATAATAAACTGATAGTTAGTAGTTTATGCAGTATTTTTTGTACTCTGCTTTGAATAATGTAATCATTTTGCTTTTTTGGAACAAGAAAGTTAGTCATTGGACTACTTTAAATAAGTATTTTTTGCGTGATTGCGGCTTCCTTTGTGATTGTTGAGGTATTGTGATTAATTGTAGTGACTTTTGTGAGTGATATTGAAAAGAGAAATAAAAGTAAAATTATAATTAATAATAGTATTGCTATTATTTACAATAGTTACTATATTTGTGCTTTGAAAAGGAAGATGCCTTTTTTAACGAGAAAAATTAAGTCAAAACAAGCAGTAGTATGATGTTGTTGGCTAACTAAATTTCAATTTTGTTATACACTGACTACTTTTAAAATTAACTATGACGATACCACCAGTTTTAAGATTTTGGAATCTACTGAGCCAATACAAACCGGAGCTAAGGCAGATATATATTTTCGCTGTATTAAACGGAATAGTAAACCTAACCTTGCCGCTAGGTATACAGGCGATTATCAATTTTATTCAGGCAGGAGAATTAACAACTTCCTGGGTTGTCTTGGTGAGTTTTGTATTGGTTGGAATTGCGATAACAGGTTTTTTGCAAGTATTGCAATTAAGAATAGTGGAAAATATTCAACAAGACTTGTTTACAAAATCAGCCTTTGAATTTGCCTACCGAATTCCTAAGATTTCTTTCTTGCAATTAGATAAAATACATGCTCCTGAATTAGTAAATCGTTTTTTTGATACCCTTACTATTCAGAAAGGCTTACCTAAGGTATTGATTGACTTTTCATTGGCTGCATTCCAAATTATTTTTGGTTTAATACTTTTGGCCATTTATAGCCCTTATTTTATTTTGCTGGGATTGGCACTTATACTGGTGCTTTGGTTGATTTATAAATTCACAGGACCAAAAGGGCTAAGCACAAGTTTGAAGGAAAGTAAATACAAATATCAATTAGTACATTGGTTAGAGGAGATTGCTAGAGTTAATCGAAGTTTTAAATTAAATGCTTCCTCCAAATTTCATTTGAATAGAACGGATGATATTGTAGTGAATTACTTATCGGCAAGAGAAAATCATTTTCAGGTACTGATCAACCAATTCAGGCTCTTTATTGGATTTAAGGTATTTGTTGCCGCAGGTTTATTGGTGCTTGGAGGCTACTTAGTCTTTCAAGAACAAATGAATATAGGTCAATTTGTGGCTGCTGAAATCATTATTATTTTGATACTCAACTCTGTTGAAAAAGTACTTAGAATAATAGATACTATTTACGATGTGTTGACTGCATTGGAAAAGATCGGTTATGTTACAGATTTAAAGTTAGATACAGACAGTGGGAATAATTTGGTGGAAAAAGATAGCGCGTTTACTGTTAGAGCAGAAGATATTAAGTTTAGTTTTCCGGATGAAGGTAGAAATATAATCAATCAATTATCGTTTGAAATTTCATCTAATGACAAAGTAGTGCTTACGGGGGAAACTGGGAGCGGGAAAACTTTGCTGCTGCAAATATTGGCAGGGATACTTCCGATTAATGATGGGGAATTGTACATTAATGAAGCCCCTTTTAAGCATTATCGTAGAGATGATTTATATGATAAATTAGGAGTGGCTTTTCCAACCAATCAAGTCTTTGAAGGAACCTTTAGAGAAAACATAGAGATGGGGAGGCCTGTTTCAGAAAAGAAATTAAAGGAAGTTATTAAGCTACTTAGGCTGGACGAATACCTCCATAGGCAAGTGGACGGAATAGATAGCTTTGTTGATAGTGGGGGGAGAAGGTTGCCGAGGGGGATCATCCAAAAATTACTAGTAGCTCGTATCATAGTTGGAGAACCTAAATTGTTGCTGATGGAAGACCCACTGCAGTTTGTAGGAGAATCAGAGAAAAAAAGAATCATTGATTACTTAATGGATGAAAAAAGAAATTGGACGCTCATTGTTGTCTCTGATTTCTATTACTGGAAAGAGAAAAGTAACCAAATTCTAGAATTAAAAAAGTCAATCTAAGCCATGCTTAATATATCTGAAAATAGTATTCACGGTTCTATTCAACAGGAAAATTTTTCCTCGTTCAAGGTATTGAGAAAGATTCGCTTTAAGCGTTTCACTGTTTACCTGTTGCTTGTCTTATTATTTGGGCTCTTCTTATTTCTCTTTTTGCCTTGGACACAAAATGTTCAAGCTAAAGGTTATGTAACGACAAGATCACCCGAACAAAGACCACAATCGATTCAGTCTGTTATTTCTGGTCGATTGGAAAAATGGTATGTGCAAGAAGGAGACTTTGTAGCGGCTGGAGATACGATTGTATTTATCTCAGAAGTAAAAAGTGAGTACTTCGATAATAATTTAATAGCCAGAACATCTGAACAGGTTGATGCCAAATCACAAAGTGTTGAATCTTATGCTGATAAAGTCAAAGCTTTGCAAAGTCAATATGCTGCCTTGCAAGCTTCACGTAATTTTAAATTAGAGCAAACTCAAAATAAAATCCTACAAGCTAGAAATAAAATAAATATTGATAGTACTGATTTAATCGCATTGGAGGCCAATTTTCAAATTGCGGAAAATCAATTATCTCGAACCAAGGAGTTGTACAGCAAAGGTTTAAAGTCATTGACTGAATTTCAAGAAAAAGAATTAAAAATTCAAGCGCTAAGAGCAAAAATTAATAGCCAAAAAAATAAATTTTTAAATCAAAAAAATCAATTAGGTAACTTGATCATTGAGTTGACATCAATCGAAAAAGATTATTTGGATAAATTGTCAAAATCTCAATCAGATAAACAATCTGCTTTATCTAACAAATTGGAAAGTGTTGCTGCTACATCAAAACTTCAAAACCAATTGAGCAACTACAAAGAGCGTCAAAAGTTTTATCACCTCACCGCTCCTCAATCGGGTTATATCACTAAAGCTTTGAAAAAAGGAATTGGGGAAATCATAAAAGAAGGCGTAGCAGTAGCTACAATTATGCCGTCAGAATACGATCTGGCTATTGAAATATACTTGAGACCTTTTGATCTGCCATTGATTAGTCTCGGCAATCAAGTGAGACTACGATTCGACGGTTGGCCGGCTATTGTTGTTAGCGGTTGGCCCGAATCTTCTACAGGAATTTTTTCGGGAGAGGTTGTCGCAATCGATCAATCTATCAGTGACAATGGTTTTTACAGACTTTTAATCAGTCCGGATGATAACGAAAAAGGCTGGCCTGAAAAGCTTAGAGTCGGAACAGGAGCCAATGCTTTTGTCTTATTAAAAGATGTTCCTATCTGGTATGAAATATGGAGACAGCTCAATGGTTTTCCACCTGATTATTATCAAAAAGAAACAGAAACGAAAAAAGAAATAAAACGTAAAGCACCTTTAAAATCAGTAAAATAGTATGAAATTTTATTCTCGTAAATTAATAAAACCTGGTGATTTAAATGCCAGAAACACACTTTTTGGAGGAGCCTTACTTCGTTGGATCGATGAAGAAGCAGGTATCTATGCAATGACCAAACTTAACTCAAAACATGTTGTCACTAAGTATATTTCTGAAATTAATTTTGTCAACTCTGCCAAACAAGGTGATGTCATAGAAATTGGAATTGGTTTCAATAAAATTGGTACAACTTCTATTAGCTTCTCTTGTGAAGTAAGAAATCTTTTTACTAAAGAAGTAATCATTAAAATTGAGAATATTGTTTTTGTCAACGTAGATGAAGAGGGTAAGTCAAAAGCGCATGGTAAAAATTTGGATAATTTAAATCTGGTAAAAAATTAAGAAATGAAGATAATTGGTAGATGTTTTTTTTGTTGGATTTTATTTATTTCACATGCTTATGGACAGTCTGAAAATACCATTATTACATACGAGCAATACTTGGTCAATATTTTAAAACATCATCCTGTCGCAAAACAAGCGAACCTCAAAACAGATTTAGCAAATGCTCAATGGTTAAACGCAAAAGGAAATTTTGACCCAACACTTAGCTCTAATTGGAATCAAAAAAACTTTGATGATAAGCTCTATTATCGTCAGTTTCAAGCTAGGGTAGAGGTGCCAACAAGAATAGGAATAGATGTAGTAGGAGGCTACGAAAATACGGAAGGAAACTTTCTGAACCCCGAAAATAAAACGGATAGCTATGGTTTATGGAATGTCGGAATCGAAGCGAACCTATTACAGGGTTTATTGGTCAACGAACGAAATACTGCCTTGGCACAAGCTAGAGTTTTCAAAGACATGGCTTTTAACCAACAGCAAATAATCTTAAATGAGTTAATTTATACCGCCTCTTTTGCTTATCTCGAATGGCAAAAATACAATGCCTTCGAATCTGTCATTCAAGAAAATATCCAACTAGCCCAAACCTACTTTGAGAATACACGAACCTCTTTTTTAAATGGAGAGAAAACAGCTATGGACACCTTAGAAGCCATGATTATACTTCAGGATGCCAACACATTGTTTCAGTTTAATGAAGCCGCACGCTCCAAATCGCAACAAAGACTTGAAAATTTTCTTTGGATGGATGGTGAACCAATCGCACTTCAGCAAACTGTTTTACCTCAGGATTTTGCGGATGTCCTCTTTGTGATTCAAGATTTATCCTCTGCCGCCAATCTGGTAAACAATAACCCAATGATACTGGAAAAACTCAACAAGCAATCTATGCTGGAAATAGAACAGAAGCTAAAGAGAGAAAAACTAAAGCCCAAACTTAAAGCAAAATACAATCCCTTACTGGCAACCGCTGAGAATAGTATAGTCCCCAGTTATTCTGCTTCTGATTATAAATGGGGCTTTGATTTCTCCATGCCTTTATTCTTGAGAAGCGAAAGAGCGAATATCCAAATTGGAAAAATTAAAATGGAGGAAAACCTTTTGGATATTGATAATAAACGGAATGAACTGCTCAACAAAATTGAAAATAGTATGGAGCAACAATCCATCTTGGATCAACAAGTACAATTGCAAGAGCAAAACGTAGCGGGTTACAAACAACTGCTAGACGGAGAGAACGAAAAGTTTCGCTTTGGAGAAAGCTCGGTTTTCTTGGTCAATAAACGACAAGAGAAGTATGTTAATGGACGTATAAAGTTGATTTCTACTGCTGTAAAACAACGGATGGAAGTACTCAATTATCTGTACTATACCAATGACTTGATTGTGGAGTAGTTTCTTCTAGTTTTAACCACAATCAAGACTAAAAACGGATTATTAATCAGCCAGAAAGCCCCATTTTACCTAGGTTTTGCCCCTTTTTACTTGTTTAATGTCTTATCTCTTACAAATAATATTTTGTTTAACGATTTATGCAAAATGTTTAAACAAAACGAGATATTCGCTGTTCTATTGGTATTAAAACACGACAAACCTCTATGACATGACAACAGCAAACTTCTATGATAAATTCGACCAAAGTATACCCCGCATTCAAGATTTTGCTTTCAAGCTAACCAAGAACTTCGAAAACGCACGGCTACTTTATTTGGAAACAGCTCATCAAGCAATGAAGCACAGTAATACAATTGAAGATGATCGTTTTGACGAATGGTTGTTCTCTACTATGAAAAAGACTTATTGTAAAATGCGTGGAATCACTCCTACTAAAGATCCCCTTTGTTGTAGTTAATTGCTAGATTAAGTATCATTGTGTTTTAAATTGCTTAGCCTCGCCATTGCTGTCTCAAGCATTTCCACAGTACTACAAATGGAGAGTCGAACATAGCCAACTCCATTCTTCCCAAAGATATGTCCCGGCGTCAAAAAGATGTTTTTCTCATAAAGCAATTGGTCCAGCCATTCAGCCACATCTATAATTCCATTTGGAGCTTTAGCCCAAATAAACAAACCAACTTGATCGCCATTCACTTCACATCCAAGCTTTTTTAATAATTCAAGGCCTAGTTTTTTCCGTTGCAAGTAGGTTTTGTTTTGTTGGGCAAACCAGTCTTCATCTACCTGAAGTGCCACTGCCGCTGCCATTTGCACCGACTTAAACATACCTGATCCCAAGTTGCTACTGACTTGTTGAGTGGCCTCAATAAAAGTAGATGCACCGGCCAAAAAGCCTACCCGCCAACCAGCCATATTGTAAGTTTTGCTCAATGAATTCAACTCAACTGCAACAGACTTTGAACCTTCTACCTGTAAAATACTCAAAGGCTTTTCGGTCAGAATAAAAGCATAGGGATTGTCGTGACAAATGAGGATATTATGTCGGAGGCCAAAAGCTACCAGCTTTTCAAAGAGTTCTAAGTTAGCTTGGGTACCCGATGGCATATGGGGATAGTTGACCCACATCATTTTGGTTTTGGGTTTCAAGCTTTTTTCGATGGCATCAAAATCAGGTAGCCAATTATTGGATTCCAATAGGTCGTAGCTTTGTGTTGTCGCTCCCACTAGTTTGGCACAATTAGCATAAGCCGGATAGCCAGGATCTGGAATCAAAACGGTGTCACCTACGTCCAAAAATGCCATGGATAAATGAAAGATTCCTTCCTTTGAGCCAATCAATGGGAGCAATTCATTTTCCGGATTCAAGTTTAGGTCAAAATGCTTTTGGTACCAATCCGAAATAGCATTTCTAAATGTAGGTATCCCCCGATAACTCTGATATTGATGTGCTCCTTTTTCGGAGGAAGCCTCGCTTAGTCGATTTATCGCTGCACTCGGCGGATCCAAATCAGGACTGCCAATTCCAAGATTAATGACAGGCTTTCCTGCGGCAGTTAGTTTAGCAACTTCCCGCAGTTTTTTAGAAAAATAATATTCTTCAAACTGTTGTAATCGTTTTGCAGGGACTATATTTAAAGGCATAATTATTATTGAATAGCTTGTAAAATTTAGCATTAACTTCCCACTTCCATACGAATAGTTATCGCTCAGTAACATTGATGTCACATCGTATTTTCATAAACTCCCATAAGTTCCAAAGAATTTGTCAAACCTCGAATCGATTCAAAAGTAAGGCCTTGATCTACTTCTGGAGGAAAAACAAGATCCGCAAAAAAATAGTATTGCCAACGTTTACCAATCACAGGAAAAGATTGCAACTTTGATAAGTTGATACCTTGGTAGTTTAATAATTGAAGTATTGACAGCAAACTTCCGGGAGTGTCATTCACATTAAAGTAAATGGAAGCTTTATTTCGTAAAGGATGAAATTCTTTTGGAGCTTGCTTTTTCAAAATGAGAAAACGAGTGTAGTTATTTGAGTTGGTCTCAATGTTGCCTTGCAATGAATTTAGATCATAGAGTGAGGTGCAAATTTCACTGGCAATGGCAGCAGTGTTTTTTAGTTGAGCCAATGCAATGTCTTTCGCACTGCCAGCGGTATCTTCAGCCTCTACAATCTTGATATTGTCCAGTGTTGACAAAAAATCAGTACACTGCTTGATGGCCATAGGGTGGGAGTGTACCTCTCGGATATCCTCAATTGTTTGACCCGAAAGTGCCAATAAATGGTGTTCAATTCGAATAGCAATTTCTCCATCAATCTTCAGAGTAGACTCCATGAGTAGATGATAGTTGTTAAGAATTGTCCCCGCAATCGAATTCTCAATCGCCATAATGCCTCCATCACATTGTTCATTATTGGCCACCGTGTTGGTCAATTCTCTAAAGGTCATGCATGGAATAACTTCCACTTGAGTTCCGAAATATTTCTTGGCAGCCAGATGATGATAGCATCCTACTATGCCCTGTATGGCTATACGCATTTTTTATTTTTACTAATTTAGAAAACAAAGACTTAAGCTTCGACAAAGCCATTTAGCCTGCATTGCCACTGCTACTTTCATTGATATTGGAACTAGCTTGTTTTTCCCGTTGAAAGCGAACAGAGTCCTGATGAATGGCATCAAAAATACCTTCTACCAATTCTTGGTTTAAACCTTGTTTGTTCCCAGAGTCTAATCGGGTCAAAATCATTTCTTTCCAACGTTCGAATTGGACAATAGAGAGATTGTTTTCTTTTTTGAATTCGGAAATATTGCCTACAATTTCTTTACGTTGAGCGAGTAAATCGATTAGCGCATTATCTAATAAGTCAATTTCTGACCGCCAACTATTGAGCTCTGTTCCAGAATCACTTACATGACTTGCTGTGTTTTTTTTCAATAGAGTTTCGAGAAGATGTTTTAACTCATTTGGAGTAAGCTGCTGAGCTGGATCGCTCCAGGCTTGATCAGGACTAATGTGCGATTCTATCATCAGACCATCTGCGTTTAAGTCCAATGCTTTTTTTGCAACGGTATAGAGTAATTCTCTTTTTCCGGCGATATGACTGGGGTCGTTGATGATGGAAATTCCGGGAAGATGTTTTTTGAATTCACTAACCAAACCCCAGTTAGGTGGGTTGCGGTAAATGTTTTTTTGAGCCAATGTATCAAAGCCTCGATGGATGGCAGCGATACGAGTGAGTCCTGCATTTTGTAAGCGTTTGATGGCACCAACCCACAATTTTACATCTGGATTAATCGGATTTTTGACTAGAACTGGAATGTCTTTTCCTTTAAGGGCATCCGCAATTTCTTGCACCACAAATGGGTTAACTGTGGTACGTGCTCCGATCCAAAGGATATCGACACCATAGGAAAGTGCTGTGTATACATTTTGAGCACTTGCTACTTCGATGGTGGTTGGTAAGCCTGTTTCTTTTTTTGCTTTTCGTAGCCAGACCAAAGCTTCTTCTCCGATTCCTTCAAAAGATCCAGGGCTAGTTCGGGGCTTCCAAATACCAGCTCTAAGTATATGAGCTCCAGCCTTTTGTGCTCCCACACAACTGGCTATGGTTTGTTCTTCTGTCTCAGCGCTGCAAGGGCCAGCGATAATTATTGGAGCATTTTCTGGAAGGTTCATTCCCCAATTGTTCATTGATTTAATTGTCATCTTGCTATAATTTGTAGAATTAAAAAATACCTATAGTCCTAACACAAAAAAAGCCCGAACGCAGATGCATTCGGGCTTTTTTAATTAGTTGTAACAATAAGTTAACTATCCGAATGCTGATGTTTCGAGCTAAAAAAGAAAAAGAAATAATATGCTAGATTAAAATTACGCATTATGATAGTTTGTTTAACTAATGAGCTGACAAGGTATTCTTTTTAATATTGAGATGCAATATTTGGGCTAGTGTTTTTTTAAAAAAAGTGCTTAGTAAGTCGGAAGACCGAAGACGGAAGTCCGAAGTTTCCTTCTAACGCGGAGCATACGTTTGCGGGAAACTTAGGACTTCCCAGGTTGATGGCTAATTCAAATGGTGATTTGTCCTTATGGGAAAAAACCGCGTAATATGGAGTCTACCGTCTTCGCAGGTTGACCGCTAATTCAGTTATCTTGATATTTGGCAACATCACTATTGGCAAAATTTTTAAATATAAAACCGCAAAACGCTGTGCTGAGCGAACCTGTCTATTCGGCGCAGTCAGGTAGAGTCGAAATATGATAAAGTCAAAATGTAAAAGTTGCCGAAAATCGTAGTAAACAAAGCGCTTTTGCGTTCGTTGGCAAACTTTTACATTTTACGGTTTTAAATTTTGCGGTTTTACATTTTACATCCTGCCTTACGGCCTGTCTTGCTGCCACATAGACCAGACAGGTTTAAACCTTGCTCCGGATGCCAAGATCAATTAACGGCCAGCCTGTTCAGTCTTCCATCCCCATCTTCATCAATACCGCCAACAATCCGTAGTATGATCATTCACCATTCCGCAAGCTTGCATGTAAGCATAACAAATAGTTGAGCCCACAAACTTAAAGCCTCGCTTCTTAAGGTCTTTTGCCATAGCATCACTTTCTGGACTTGTGGCAGGTACTTCACTTATCGTTTTAAATTTGTTGACAATCGGTTCTCCACCTACAAATTGCCAGATGTATTTGTCAAAACTTCCAAACTCTTCTGCTACTTTCAAAAACAGTTGAGCATTTACAACTGTAGCATTCACTTTTAATTTATTTCGAATGATACCTGGATTTAGCAAAAGCTTTGCCTTCTTCGCCTCGGTATAGCGAGAGACTTTCTTTACATCAAAGTTGTCAAATGCCTTTCGGTAGTTCTCTCGTTTTTTAAGGACCGTGATCCAACTCAAGCCTGCCTGAGCACCTTCGAGTATCAGCATCTCAAATAATTTTTGATCATCGTGTAGTGGGACTCCCCATTCTTTATCGTGGTAATCCATATAGATGTCTAGACCGTGGCACCAGGTACATCTTATTTTTTCTTTAGCCATAGTTATTTTTTAATTGTTGTTAGATTAAAAATATGAAGGCCAGACTAGCTTGATCGGCAGATAGAGTTTCCTTTTTACTTAAGCAGGTAGTCAATTTAAACTATATAATAATTTCTGTATCTTTCAGATTTATACTTCTCCAATTTCCTGCGGCAATAGCGAAGGCTATTACCTTGAAAATTGGCTCGTCTAAATTCAAAATACATCAGAACTTATCCTAAAGATAAATTTGACTAACTGCTTAAATTCCAATAAGGTAGATAGTAGGTCAAGCCTAAATAGCACCTTAGAAGGGAATTTCCGACTTTTGACTATTCGTCTTTTTTACTCACCAGTATCGTCTTCCTTTTAGAAATTACTTACTTTCGCAAAGTACGAACATAGAAATAAAACAAACCTAATTATGAAAAAAATAATTACCAACACACTTCTCATTTTATTACTGGGGACCTCGCTTTTTGGACAAAGCACCAATCTTACACCAGAGCTACTCTGGGATATGGGGCGGGTATCACTGGAAGACGTTTCTCCTGACGGAAAAAACATCGTTTATGGAGTGCGTTATTATGACGTGAAGACCAACAAAGGAAGCACTGACATATATCTGTTGACTAGTAATGGGGTTGTCCTCACACGTTTGACCGACTCGCCAGAAAGTGAAGGTAATGTCCGATTTACTGCTGATGGAAAACGAATTGGCTACTTGAAAAACGGATTCCTATACGAAATGGATTTGACAACAAAAAAAGAAAGAGCTGTTTCTGAAGTCAGTATGAATGGTTTTGAATACGCACCAAATGGTAAACGAATTCTTTACATTCAAGATGTGAAATATGATTTGACGGTCAATGAAAAATATGCAGACCTTCCATTGGCTGATGCCAGAATAATGGATGACCTGATGTATCGTCATTGGAAAGGTTGGCACGATTTCCATTACAGTAATGTGCATTGGGCAAACTATAAAGATGGTAATTTGTCGCCAGAGCATGTAAATATAATGGGTGAACCTTTTGATTCTCCACTGAATCCTTTTGGTGGTATGGAGCAAATTACATTTAGTCCAGATGGCGAATTCATTGCTTACACTTGCAAGAAATTAAAAGGAAAAGAATATACGACAAGTACCAATTCGGATGTCTATCTCTATGAAATTGAAACAGGGAAAACGACCAACCTTTCAAAAGGAATGATGGGCTACGATATGGACCCAGTGTTTTCGCCCGATGGAAAGGCAATCGTTTGGAATAGTATGGAGCGCGAAGGCTACGAAGCAGATCGCAATCGAATATTTATGATGAATATGAAAACGGGGACAAAGGAAGAATTGACCAAAGGGCTTGATCGGAATTGCAATTCACCTCAATGGTCAGCAGATGGAAAGATGCTTTATTTCTCTTCTCCAGAGAAAGGAACTTACCAACTATACAGCATGAATGTGGCGACAAAGAAGGTGCTTCAAATCACAAAGGGGCAACACAATTATTATGGTTTTGTGCCAAACGGTGATCACATTATTGCCAGCAAAGCATCTATGTCAATGCCACATGAATTATACCGAGTAGATTTAGTATCAGGAAAGGACAGACAGTTGACGAAGATCAATACAGATTTATTGGCTAAAATAAATATGGGAGAGGTGAAAGAACGTTGGGTAAAAACAACAGATGGAAAAGACATGTTAGTTTGGATGATTTACCCACCTAATTTTGACCCAAATAAAAAATATCCCGCTTTGCTTTATTGTCAAGGAGGACCACAGTCTACGGTTTCTCAGTTTTGGTCATACCGATGGAATTTTCAAATGATGGCCGCCAACGACTATATCGTTGTCGCTCCAAATAGGAGAGGGCTTCCGTCTTTTGGTACAGAGTGGAACGAACAGATAAGTGGCGATTGGGGTGGACAGGCACAGCAAGATTTGCTATCCGCTATTGATGATGCTAAGCAAGAACCATACATTGATGAAAATCGACTTGGTGCAGTTGGTGCAAGTTATGGTGGCTATTCCGTATACTGGTTGGCGGGAAATCACAATAAACGTTTCAAGAGTTTTATTTCACATTGCGGTTTATTCAATCTGGAAAGTTGGTATGGAACAACAGAAGAAATGTTTTTTGCCAATTGGGATTTGAAAGGTTCGTATTGGGATAAAAATAAATCAAAGACTTGGAGTACTGATTCACCGCATCGTTATGTAGGTAATTGGGATACACCTATGCTGGTGATTCATGGAGGAAAAGATTTTAGAGTTCCTGAATCAGAGGGAATGCAAGCATTTCAGGCGGCGCAGTTGCAAGGTATTCCATCTCGTTTCTTGTATTTTCCTAATGAAGGCCATTGGGTGCAAAAGCCTCAGAATGGTATTTTGTGGCAACGTGTATTTTTTGAATGGTTGGATAAGAGTCTGAAGACGGATGCACCTTAAAGATGTTCTTTAACGGGGATGGGAATCTGTCGGACTGATGCCTTTTTGCCAGACGGTTAGGGATCTAACGGATTTAAACTGATTCGGACGGATTTCCCACTAGCGCATTTTATTTACGATTGTAAAAGTAGATGTACTAACACAAAAGAGGTTGATTTCGATTTTATCGAAATCAACCTCTTTCACGTTAAAGGAATAAATCAGTCCCTTATCTGTTCCATCCGTCAAATCTGTGTTCCCATCCTCCTTCACAGACAGTGCCAGCGATCTTACTCCCGAATAAAAGTCAATTCTCCAGCAGTGTCAATCTGAACAATCACCGAAGGCTCAGAAGTATTCTTCTCATGCTGTCGCTGTTTGACCACATAATCGACACCTTGAATGATCGCAGAACTCACCTCTCCAAAATGAGCAGGAAAAGGCTGACCAGCAATATTAGCGGAAGTAGAAACAATGGGTTTGCCCAATTGGCGGATTATTTCTTGACAAAAAGGATCTTTTACCACGCGAATGGCAATAGATCTATTTTCTGGGAGTAAATTGTCAGGTAAATTACGAGCTTCTGGATAAATAACCGTCAAAGGTCGTGTATGATGCATGAGCAGCGTTTCAATTCGAGGATGTATCTCAACCACATAGTCCTTTATCATAGCTATTGAGTCAACTAAAATGGACAAGGGCTTGTTATAATCTCGCTGTTTTAGGTCAAAAACCTTCTTAATTGCATCGGAATTAGTCGCATCGCAGCCAATTCCCCAGATTGTATCTGTCGGCATAAGTAGGATGCCGCTATTGCTTAAAATGTTGGTTATGTCTTGTATACTATCATTTTCAAACATAAATCCGCTTAAATTTGTTGGATTCATACCGTGTGCCTTGGGTAAATGTTGGGACATAGTCTTTTAGCTTTATTTTGGAAGAAGTTTAAACATCTTGACTGTAAAAATAGAAATTTTGATTAATTAGTAGATGTTATTATAAATATTAAAACCTTTAAATATATATCAAATTCCACACCATTGGAATTGCTAGCTTTTAAATAACGCAAATGCGCGACATTAATTTTTAATACTGTCAAATTTGGAGTAGTTTTATATCAATAATTTTAAATTCTATGCGTTTGAATACAAGAAATCATTGCTTTAGATGGATTTCTTGATAAAAATACGCATTCTGTATGATCACTTCAACGGCTCATTTTACTAAAAAGCTAGAAAACAGACCTTTTTTATTTGAATCAAGTCAATGCATACCACACAACTACTCAACAAAAAATTGAATAAGCTAATTAAACATATCGCTCTCAGCCTATTAGGAGTTTTTCTAATCGCTACTTCTACGGAAGCGAAGCACATTATTGGTGGAGAAGTCACTTATGTTTGTAATGGCAACAATTCTTATACTTTCCTTATGTCAGTTTATCGAGATTGTAACTCCGATGGAGCTCCTTTCGATCCAGAGGCTGCCATCGCTATTTATAGAGGAAACAATGGTCCATACAGCTTGATAGAAGACCGAATGATATCTATTTCTTCTGGTCCAACCAATATCAATCCGGTGATAAACCCTTGTATGGAGATTCCTGATGTCTGTGTTGAAAAAGCGGTATACCAATTTTCCACAACTCTGGCTGCTGGAAGCGAAAGTTATCACATCGTCTACCAACGTTGTTGTAGAAACAATACGATCAACAATATTGTCAATCCTGAAGATACAGGAGCAACCTTCACCATAGAGCTAACTCCAGCTGCTCAGCAAAATTGTAGCAGTAGTCCAATTTTCAATGACTTTCCTCCTATAGTTATATGTGCAGGTATGGACATTAACTTTGACCACTCTGCTACTGACCCAGATGGCGATCAGTTGGTTTATAAATTTTGTAGCCCAATTCAGGGAGGAGGTGTGGAAGGAACAACTGATAATCCTGGTGATGCAGCTGCTTGTATTGGTGTAATGCCAACGCCCGCTTGTCCGCCGCCATTTCCTACAGTTAATTTTGTATTGCCAACCTATAGTGAACAAAACCCAATGGGAGGTACACCTCAAGTTACTATTGATGCGGTAACTGGATTGATTTCTGGTGTACCTGATGTGCAAGGGCAATTCGTAGTAGGAGTTTGTGTAGAAGAATATCGAAATGGTCAATTGCTTAGCGTGGTGAGTCGTGACTTTCAATTCAATGTACTGGGTTGTACTCCGATTGTCAACGCAGCTATAGATGCAGATGAAGTTATAGGGGACCAAGATTTTGTGGTCCTATCATGTGGTGATAATACGGTTAGCTTTGTCAATGAAAGTGTGCAAGAACAAAATATTGACTTTTTTGAATGGGAATTTGAAACTGGACCATCCACCACTGAAACCTTTGATGTGTGGAATCCAACTATTGAATTTGATGGGCTTGGAACTTACATAGGAACTTTAGTTCTTAATCCGGGAACACAATGTGGAGACACTGCATTTATTGAAGTAAATATCTTTCCAGATATAAACGCTGACTTCTCTTTTGTTTATGATACTTGTGTTTCCGCACCTGTTGACTTTACAGACCTGTCAACTACTGGAAGTGGTACTATGACAAATTGGGACTGGGACTTTGGAGACGATTCAACATCAATAGAAACGAATCCTTCTCATCTCTATATGATCCCCGGAGATTTACCAGTACAATTGATTGTGACTGATATTAATGGTTGCATGGATACTGCTGTGCAAACGATAAATTACTTTCCCGTACCAGCATTGGTCGTTATTCAACCTACTGACTTTGTAGGCTGTGAGCCATTATGCGTAACCTTTGAAAATTTATCTTTTCCTATTGATTCGACCTATGATATAATTTGGGATTTTGGAGATAATACTTCGACAAATGGCGTTAGTCCAGTGCATTGTTATGATGAAGGAGTGTATTCCGTATCGGTTGATATTACTTCTCCAATTGGTTGCCAAACGGATGCTTCTTGGGATAATTGGGTAACTGTTTTGGGCTCACCTACTGCAGGCTTTGACTATAGTCCAACAGAGCTCAATAATTTTGACAATACCGCTTTTTTTACTGATATGTCAATCGACGCAGTTCAATGGAAATGGCTTTTCGATGAATTTGGAACCTCCATTTTACAGGACCCTGAGTTTACTTTTCCAGATACTGGTTTGCAAGTTGTAACTCAGATTGTTTACCATCTAAGTGGCTGTACTGATACTGCCGTAGTTAATCTAGATATAAAACCGGAAATACGTTACTATATGCCTAATGTATTTACCCCTAATTTTGATGGTCTGAATGACTTCTTTTTGGGGACGGGCGTATTTGGAGGGATTAGAGATTTTAATATGACCATTTGGAATAGATGGGGTGAGCTTATTTATGAGACCAATGATCCCTTTGAAGGCTGGAACGGACGGAAAAAGAATGTAGGGTCCATGTCTCCACAAGGTGTTTACGTTTATGTTACAACATTTATTGGTCCACGAGGGGAGTCTTATAAGCTGAAAGGCTATGCAACACTTTTGAAATAGCAACTCTAGATATCATTAATGCACTCAAGCTCATGATAGATTATGTAGTCTTCTCCTTGCAGGTATCCATATTTTGACATATTATTTTATTGAAATATGTTTAAGCTTGACTTATATATGCCTGACTTCCGGCATACTGGTTTTTTATGCCTGTCAAACTTTCGCCATTCCCTAAATAAGGCTATATTGTAGGGTATCTGCATAAAGTTTTTAAAATTATTTATTGATTCATTAAATAGACTTATTTTTAAGTTATTGATAATGAGTTAGTTTAATAATATTTAATCTTCTATAAGTTGTGTTAGATTTGCCAAAAAGGCAGTATTCTAAGCTGTTTTAAAGGCTTTTCGAATAGCAAACCGGTCTTTATAATAATCCATGATTGATTGTTTCACAAATAAAGACAACATTATTGTTGCTTGTCAGCTATAGAAGTAAGCACTTATTAGCATTTACATTTTTTAAAGGAAACTTACAGAACAATTACAAGAACCACCATGGGAAAAAAACTACTTAAGCTAATACTAGTGTTCGTACTGATTTTCAGTTTTTGTCAATCTTATGCAGCCCACATTATAGGTGGTGAAATGACATACGTTTGTACTGGACCTGATCCTGCCATTCCAGGAAACATGATCTATGAATTTACCATGTGGGTTTATCGTGACTGTCAGGGTAACGGTGCAGACTTTGATTCAGATCCGAATGGTGGAGTCACCGGCACGGTAAGTGTTTACCTTGGAACGATTTACCAAGAAACGATCTTTCTTGATGCACCAGAAGTGAATCTGATTGATCCTAGTGAAAATAATCCATGTGTTACTATCCCACCCAATGTTTGTGCGGAATCTGGCGTGTATTACTTTTCTAAAAGTTTACCAATTCAGACAATTAGTTACAATGTAATATACCAACGTTGTTGTAGAAATAATTCGATCAACAATATTCAAACTCCGGGACAAATTGGTGCAACCTATTACGTTGAAATTACACCAACTGCTCAGAATGAATGCAATTCTAGCCCAACCTTTAATAATTTCCCACCTGCAGTAATTTGTGCAGACATAGCACTTGAATTTGATCACTCTGCAACGGATGTAGATGGCGACCAACTGATCTACAGTTTTTGTGCACCGATAGAAGGTGGCTCTCAAACTAATGTAGCTCCTGATCCTGATCTTCCACCTCCATATGATCCCGTTACTTTTATTCTTCCAAATTATAGTGAATTGAATCCAATAGGTGGTAGTCCTCAGGTGACTATTGATCCATTGACAGGAATGATTACTGGTACACCAAATGTTCAAGGTCAATTCGTTGTTGGAATATGTGTAGAAGAATATAGAAACGGAGAACTGATAGGAACGACACAAAGAGATTTTCAATTCAATGTTTCATTTTGTGAGCCGCTTGTTACGGCTGGTTTAGTAGGTGTAGATGCTGGAGATGCGTTTAGAATTACTTCTTGTGTAGATTCTGTGATTTCAATTATCAATACGAGTACGGATGAAAATTATATTGATGAGTACTTATGGGAATTCCAAATTCCGGACAATGGAGGTGGAACAATCCCTTTGTCTTATGATACTAGAGATATAGTAGTGAATTTTCCTGGCCCTGGATTTTACGAAGGTATTATGACTTTAAATCCTGGAACACAATGTTCTGATTCTGCTTTTATAGAAGTTACTATTTCTCCTCCTATTTTGGGAGACTTTGAAGGAGTGTATGACACTTGTGTTGCTGGTCCAGTTGAATTTGCAGATTTGACTGATCCGAACGGTGCAGTCTTGGGAACTTGGGAATGGGATTATGGTGATGGGAACACTTCTGATGAACAAAACCCTACTTATCAATACGATGAACCGGGCTTGTTTGATGTAACGCTGATTGTGACCGATACAATTGGTTGTACAGACACAATCGTTGGAGATATACTTTGGTTTCCAGCACCAAGAGCAATTATTTTTCAACCATCTGAATCTGTAGGTTGTCCACCTTTGGAAGTTCAATTTGAGAATCTATCATTCCCAATTGATTCGACCTATGATATTACCTGGACATTTGGAGATGATTCGTTGAGCTACGAAATTAGTCCAAGTCATACTTACCTTATCCCTGGTAACTTTGATATTTTTGTAGAAGTAACTTCGCCAATTGGTTGTTATGAAAATGCGTTTTTCCCACGATGGATTGATGTAGATTCTTTACCAGTTGCTGATTTTTATTATACACCTCCGAGTTATGTTTCTAATTTTAATCCGACTGTAGAGTTTACAGATAACTCGCGTAGAGCGGCTGCATGGGATTGGCGATTTGGTGATTATGACAGCACTATTGTGCAAAATCCTGTATTTGTATTTCCTGATACGGGGCTTGTAGATGTCCAATTGGCGATTACACATTATTATGGATGTGTAGATACGATTGTAAAAACATTGGATATAGAACCAAAGGTTACCTACTTTTTACCGAATGCCTTTACACCAAATAACGATACTAAAAATGATGAGTTTAAAGGTGGTGGTTATTTCCGTGGAATCAATAATTTTGAAATGATCATTTGGGATCGAAATGGAGGTATTGTTTTTGAAACAAATGATCCGAATGAGGGGTGGAATGGACGAAAGAATAATACAGGGAAAGTGGCACAAAATGGTGTGTACGTCTGCGTGGTGCGCTACACAGGACCGAGGGGAGTGCCCCATGAGGAGAAAGGTTTTGCCACCTTGATTCGATAAAATATGAAGCATAAAAAGTGGACGGTAGATCAAGGAATTTACCGTCCATTTTTTATTAAGAATATTTCGAATCCACGATGATTCAGACACTGCTACAGTTTAATATTGCTATAAAAAATCAACTAAAACAAAGTAAAGGATGAAACCCCTCAAACAACTCCTTCTCGTCTTACTCTTTCTCTCTTGGGGAACAGGGCTTACAGCTTATCATATCATCGGCGGAGAAATGTATTACGAATGTTTGGGTGATGACCCAGCTAATCCCGGTTCCAAACTATATTTAATCACCATGAAAGTGTATCGAGACTGTCAGGGTGGGGGACAGGATTTTGATTCATTGCCAGGAACAGAACCGGGTACGGTTACCGTTTATGTGGGAACATCTCCCACTCCCTTAATTGAAAGCTTTGTGATACCAGCTCCTACAGTAACGGTGATACCGCCAGATGCAGGGAATCCTTGTGTAATTGTGCCTTCCAATGTTTGTGTAGAGGAAGGGGTTTATATCTGGGAAATGAGCCTTCCTGAGTTTGGACAACCTCTAACCTTAGTTTACCAACGTTGCTGCCGAAATTCAACTATTTCTAATATTCTGGATGCATTCGAAAATGGTGCGACCTATACGATTGACATTAGCCCAACTGCATTTGCTGAATGTAATTCTTCCCCTGTGTTTAATGAATTTCCTCCAGTTGTTATTTGTGTCGACGAACCTTTAAATGTTGATCAATCTGCTTCAGATGCTGAAGGTGACCAATTGATCTATAGTTTCTGTGCGCCCTTGAAAGGTGGTGGTTTGTATGGAGGTGGTTATGCTCTTGATGGTTTGTATCCAAATCCGGATGCACCACCTCCCTACAACCCAGTTGATTTTGTTTTACCCAATTATAGTGAGCTGATGCCGATGTCTGGCGACCCTCAAATTACGATCGATCCGCTTACTGGAATGATTACAGGGACACCTAATATTCAAGGTCAGTTTGTCGTAGGTATTTGCGTAAGCGAATATCGGAATGGTGAATTACTAAGTATCGTACAAAGAGATTTTCAATTCAATGTCACCTATTGTGAACCTACAGTGGTAGGTGGCTTAGAAGGTGATTTAATTGGCGACACCTATGTCTATAATTTTTGTGCAGATCCAACGGTTTCAATTATCAATGATAGTTATCAGTCGCAATTCATTGATGAGTATTTATGGCAATTTGAAGTAGCAGATTCTATTTGGTCTTTTTCAACGGTTAATCTGGATGTTACTTTTCCGGAACCTGGTGATTATTCCGGTATCATGGTTTTGAACCCTGGTACGCAGTGCAATGATACCGTTAATATCCAAATCAATGTGACACCTCCTATAGCAGTAGACTTTGCAGCTGACTATGACACTTGCATTGCTGGGCCAGTCACCTTTACCGACTTGTCAGATAGTGATATCATTCAAGATTGGCTATGGGGATTTGGAGATGGGAATACAACAAATGATTCTGATCCGATATATGACTATGATGATCCGGGATTGTATACTATTTCTTTGACGGTCTGGGATACCTTGAATTGTGAGTACTCTACAACGGGGACAGTGAATTGGTTTCCGGCACCGAGAGCCATTATTTTTGAGCCTTCGGAGTCTGTAGGCTGTCCGCCACTGGAAGTCCAGTTTGAAAACCTATCAAATCCAATTGATTCTACTTATGAAATTACTTGGACATTTGGAGATGATTCAACGAGCTACGAATTTAGCCCAAGTCACACTTATCTTATCCCTGGTAATTTTGATATTTTTGTAGAAGTGACCTCTCCGATTGGTTGTTATGAAAGTGCATTTTTTCCGCGTTGGATTGATGTAGATTCCTTACCAGTTGCTGATTTTTATTATACACCTCCAAGTTATAACTCTAATTTCAACGCAAGGGTGGAGTTTACAGATAAGTCACGAAGAGCTGCCGCTTGGGATTGGCGTTTTGGGGATTATGATAGCACTATTGTGCAAAATCCAGTTTATACTTTTCCGGATACAGGCTATGTAGATGTACAATTAGCGATCACACATTATTATGGATGTGTAGATACGATCGTGAAGGTGGTAGATATTGAACCTAAAATTACTTATTTCTTACCCAATGCCTTTACACCTAACAACGATACTAGAAATGATGAGTACAAAGGTGGGGGCTACTTTAGAGGAATCAATGACTTCGAAATGACGATTTGGGACCGATATGGAGGCATTGTTTTTCAGACCAATGACCCCAATAAAGGATGGAATGGACAAAAGGATAATGTGGGGAAAATGGCAGCCAATGGCGTCTATGTTTGTATCGTCAGATATACAGGCCCAAGAGGTGTTCCTCATGAAGAAAAGGGCTTTGCTACCCTAATTCGATAAGCTTTTAAAAAAAATTATCAACAATATTGACTTTAAATAGCTTTGTGTTGGGATAGAATGAAATAGGAGTGTATGTCTATTGTATTGGTTTTCAGTCATTTGAGGATTTTAGGCTCAAATCAGCTTTGGAAGCAGGCTATAAACCTTGCAATAGCTGATTTACTTTACGAATAAAAAACTTATCTTTGCACTCTTAAAATTAACACTCGTTTTTTTAACCTTAAATATCAGACAATATGGATGCTATAAAATATATCCAGGAACAAGTCTCAAAGGAGCAAAATTACCCGGATTTCCGTCCAGGTGATAACGTAGTGATAAGTTACAAGATTGTTGAGGGTGCTAAAGAGCGTATCCAGGCTTATCGAGGTGATGTTATCCAGATTAATAGTTTAGGTGCAACTAAGACCTTTACTGTAAGAAAAATTTCAAATGGAGTAGGCGTTGAGCGTATCTTTCCATTTGCATCTCCAGCTATCGTAGAATTGAAAGTACTTAAGCGCGGTAAGGTAAGAAGAGCTAAGTTGTACTACCTACGTGATTTAGTTGGTAAGAAAGCACGTATCAAAGAGAAGAAGCGCGCAATGGTTGTAAAAAGCTAATCGTACTCTTTAAAAAATAAAAAAGCCCTGATGTAAAACTTACGTCAGGGCTTTTTGTTTTGGATACTGTATTCAACACTAAAACTAAACGAATTGCGCTACCTAATCCTAATCATCTTACTCCTCCTCTTCGACTCTTTTATTTTCCAAACATTTGTTCCCTTAGCGGAAAGTTGGTCAACAGCCCTTCAATACATCACGACCATTATCTATTGGCTCTTTCCTATTGCACTACTAGGATTAATGGTACTTGCTGGTAAACGAGAACAAAAAATATTGACCTTAAGTCAGTTTATTATTTTTCGGGCAACGATTATGATTGCTTATATTTCGAAGTTGTTGGTTGCTGTGGTCTTAGCTATTAATGGCTTGATTTATTTGATTTCGATGCTGATCGCTCGATTGATTGGAGAAGAAGTACCATATGATAGTTCTTGGTGGATGCTTCGCATTGCTTTTACAATAGGCCTGTTTATATTTTCGGTTTTACTATATGGGATGCTGCGTAACCGGTATCGATACAAAGTATTTCGAGAAGTAGTTGAGATACCCGGTTTACCTGAATCATTAAAAGGATTTAAGATTGTTCAAATTTCAGATATTCACG
Organism: uncultured Saprospiraceae bacterium; assembly: GCA_937921775.1. Classification (GTDB taxonomy): domain Bacteria; phylum Bacteroidota; class Bacteroidia; order Chitinophagales; family Saprospiraceae; genus CALGLS01. Next base: position 33,091 of record CAKZUK010000023.1, on the reverse strand, counting down.
CAGGTAGTCTTACCGATAAAGCGGGCATACAAAAAGGTATTGATCTTATTAATAATGAAGCAGCTGATCTGGTTTGTTTCACAGGTGATTTGGTGAATAATGTGGCTGCTGAAATGGATGGGTTTATAACGATCTTTAAACAGATAAAATCTACTCACGGAACCTATTCTGTTTTGGGTAACCATGACTACGGTGACTATGTTCGCTGGCCCGACAAAGCGTCGAGGATGCTAAATTTCAAACAAATTATAGAAGTACATCGTGCGCTGGGCTGGGAACTATTGCTTAACGAAAATCGAAAGATAACAGTGAAAGGTAGCGAGGTAGCGATCATAGGAGTTGAAAACTATTCTGCTCACCCCCGATTTTCAAGATATGGAGATATGGAAAAAGCTGTCATTGGACTTGGCAAAGCCGATCTCAAGTTATTACTCTCACATGATCCCAGCCATTGGGATGACGATGTACGTAAAAACTATAAAGACATTGATCTTATGATGAGTGGTCATACCCACGGAGGTCAGTTTGGAATTGAAATGGGACGGATTAAATGGAGCCCAGTTAGTCATTATTACAAGCAATGGATTGGTTTGTATCGGGAAGGTGCGCAATATTTGTATGTCAATCGTGGTTTTGGTTTCCTAGGCTATCCCGGAAGAGTTGGTATTCTGCCTGAGATAACTGTTTTGGAGTTATGCTAACAATGATGAGACCTGTCTTTGCAGGGAGGCAGCTAGGCACGGATTAGATGGATTAAAGATTTTTTTCTGTTATCTCATTCATTAACCTATGCCTATTCAGTTTACTTTTAAGGGCCACGTTCTATGACAAAAGTCCCTTCCTAATCCGCTTAATCCTTTAGATCTGCGCCCGTCTGGCGAAAAAGTGCCAGCTTAAAGGAAGGTCTGACAGGTTCCTGTATCAGATGAATGAAGAAAATCCCGAACTAACAAAATAGACTTTAAGCGTATTTTTAACCAAGAATGAATAAATAATCCTTAATTTTAGCCAGAATCAAAAGTATGTGACTGATGAAAATCTTTAAGTGGACCAGTGTGTCTTTAATATTGATCTCCTCCGTTCTGTTGTTATATTGCAAAACGGAAACTAAGCCTAAAAAGGATCCTCTTCCTCCTACGATAGATTATAGTTCTATGCTTGAAGGTAATTGGGAATTGGCCACAGCCTATCGGGATAAAGAAAAGGTAGAATCACTAGATAATACCAGCTTTAAATTTGATGGAGCAGGTACAATGATCTCTAACTTCAACGCAAGTTCTGAAGAACAGACCAATACATATGAGATTGAACGAAATATGATTAAGCAAACAGGTGAATCTAGGTTTACTTATCTCATTAAATCAGTTACAGATTCCACCCTAAGCCTAATTACACGATACAGAGGCTACAATTTTGAATTAGAACTCACCAAATGGGAGCCAGAAGGAGAAGTACAATAAATCAGCCTCCTGACATATACCTATACTTTGTCTTGTTTTAGCTTGAGTTAAATGGTAATTTTACACTGAAGATGATTGGGAAATCAGCTTCAAATATCATTTGCAGCTATACCGCCATGTACTTTCCAAAACTTAAGAATCATTGACTATGAAAAAATTAACTCTTCTACTCTTTGTATTGTTCACTTTGATGAACAGCAACCTTAAAGCCCTAGACGCGAGCGTAAGCTATGCTTCATTCAAGAGCACAGAGTTTTCCTTTATCGAGGTTTATCTCAATATTTTAGGGACGACTCTTGAGTACCATACCACTGATAGTATTATGTATCAGGCTTCTGTAGATATTTTAATTTTAATCAAGCAGGATACCACTATTGTCCAATACGATAAATATACCTTGAACGGACCTATTACCAAATATCGCAATGACTTTATGGATGTCCGTCGTTTCCCACTTCCTAACGGAGAATATGTGTTGGAAGTCATCTTAATAGATGCCAATCAACCTGAGAATAGAGCGGTTTATGAAAAGCCTTTTAGGGTCAATTATGAAGAGGAAGGTTTGTTGCAGTCAGATATTCAACTAGTAGGGAAATATCATGAGGAAACATCGAATAGCATGTTTGTAAAAAACGGTCTATTCTTAGAACCATTACCATATAATTTTTACTATAAAGATGCGACTCACCTTTATTTTTACCAGGAATTATATAACACCGACAAAGTATTTGACGACTTGTTTCTGATGCGTTACACCATTGAACGAGTCAACGGGAATGGAAAAATGGAACCTATAATGGTGGGAAATAAAAAGCTTTCGCCAAAAGAAGTTAATGTTGTTTTGGTAAAAAAAGACATTACTAAATTGGCATCAGGTAATTACCAACTTGTCGTTGAAATTCAAAATAGGGAAGGGGAATTAATGAGTTCTAAAGTAGTTCCATTCCAACGCTCAAACCCATATCTGCAAGAGGAAATATTAGCTAATACTGATTTAGGAGAAGAGTTTGTTTCTGAAATGGATGCACAAACTTTGCGCTACAGCCTCAAGGCAATTGCACCCATTGTATTTGACAATGGTGTAGAAGTTTTGAATATGGTTATTGCTGAAAATGATCTTAAAGCACAGCGCCGGTATCTTTTTTCTTTTTGGGTACGCATAAATTCTGAAAACCCAAAAGCAGCTTACGACAAATATATGGAAGCGGCTCGTGCTGTTGATAAAAAATACAATTCAGGTTTTGGTTATGGCTTTGAATCTGATAGAGGTTATACTTTTATGAAGTATGGAAAGCCCTCTGATATTGTTACCGTGGAAGATGAACCAACAGCCCCTCCGTATGAAATTTGGATTTACGATTATGTGTCTACTACTCCTCGGCAAAACAATGTGAAATTTTTGTTCTACAATCCTTCACTAGCTGGAGGTAATTACCAACTGTTACATTCTACCTGTATTGGTGAGCTGAAAAACCCGCAGTGGGAAGTCACACTCTATAACAATGATACAGATTCCATGAACCGTACTGACTTCGATTCCAATAGTGTCAACGGTGGAATTAATCGAAGAGCACGTGAGTACTTTAATGATTTTTAGTTTGTAATGTTTGAAGGAACTCAGACTTGAAAGGATTTTCTTAGCCTACGGCAGGTTCTTCAATCCTGAGTTCTTTCAAATTTTCATTGCTTCTATTGAAGAAATCCTAGAACTACTCGCAAATTATCCAAGAGAAAGTCGGCTTCCTTTTTTCCAAAACACAAAGGCGGTTTAATCTTCAAAACATTATGAAGCGGACCGTCGGTACTCATCAGAATACCTCGTTCGCGCATCCTATTCGCGATGTAAGCAGTCTCTTCTGTAGCAGGTTCTAGGGTGTCCATATCTTTGACCAATTCAATACCAAGGAACAATCCATGGCCGCGGACATCACCAATAATTGGGAACTCAGTTTGTAGTTTTTTTAGATTGTTTTTTAGATAATCTCCAGTCTCTTTTGCTTTAGCTTGTAAGTCCTCTTTTTGTATCGTTTTTAGTACAGCAGAACCAATAGAACAAGACACTGGATTACCTCCAAAGGTGTTGAAGAATTCCATTCCATTTGAGAAAGCAGCAGCTACTTTTTCGGTACAAACAACGGCTGCAAGTGGATGGCCATTTCCAATTGGTTTGCCTAAAGTTACGATATCAGGTACGACATCTTGTAACTCAAAACCCCAAAAATGTTCACCCACTCGACCAAATCCTACTTGGACTTCGTCTGCAATACAAATGCCACCAGCAGCGCGTACATGCGCATAAGCTGCTTTTAAATAACCTTTAGGTAAAACAATTTGACCGCCACAACTTAGAATACTTTCGCAAATAAAGCCACCAATATTTCTACCTTCTATATTTGCTTTTTGAAGCATTTCTAAAACGTGATCGGCATATAGTTTACCAGCTGTTTGAGGGTCTTTATATCGACCTCTAAATGTATCCGGAATAGGTACAATATGTGTTTGTGGAGGATTACCTTTGCCTCCTTTTCCATCAAATTTATAGCTACTAACGGCAATCGTTCTACTCGTATTTCCATGATAACCAACTTCCACTGCAAGCATATCTTTGTGGCCAGAATAGGTTTCTACCATCCTCATTGCCAGTTCATTAGCTTCACTTCCTGAATTGACAAAATGAACGACAGATAGTTCGGGCGGAAAGGTAGCCAGCAACTCTTCTGCATAGTTGACCAAATTTTCATGTAGGTATCTAGTGTTGGTATTTAAAATCGAAATTTGTTTTTGCGCAGCTTCTACAACCGCTAAATGTTGATGTCCAACATGAGCAACATTATTGACGGTGTCGAGATAGCGTCGACCAGTTACATCATACAAATATTGTTGATATCCGCGAACCATGTGAAGCGGCTCATTGTATGAAATACTTAGGCTTTTTCCAAGATGTTTTTTTCTGCTTTCCAAAATTTTAGATTGCGACTTCTTTTCGACATCGTTTGCAAATGCAGGAAACATGGCGGAAGGATCAGGACATATACTCATCCAAGTTGCTGCTTCATTCGGAAAGGCAACACCAGGGAAGTCGCCCGAGTTTTCAAGTAGATCCAACATGATCTGAAAATGTAAATGAGGAGGCCAATTGCCATTTTCAGGTGCTGGGCCAATAGTTGCAATTAGTTGTCCTTTTGCTATAAACATACCTGCCTCAATGTACTCAAGTGAAGCCCGACTTAAATGGCCGTAAAGGGTGTGAAAAGTTAGTTCAGTATCGACTGCATGTTCTAAAATAATAGTAGGTCCATAGTCGCGATCATTGGCATTATCTTGAACGCTGTGAACGACACCTCTTAAGGGAGCGTAAATGGACGTACCTGCCATCGACCAGACATCCATTCCTAGGTGAACGGTTCTCCATTGTGGGCCAGAATTGCCATTTACCAAATAAGCATCCGTGGTATAAAAAGGTCGTGTTTCAGCATAACCTCCAATACCAATAGCTGCATTTTTTTCTTCGAGTAATTGCTTGATCTTTTTTGAAAAAGCAGGAATGGTTTCAAAGTTGCTATTGTGACCAAGTTCTGAACTGGCTACGCTGAGATCGAGCGCAGCGATGGATTTATTTTCAAAATTGATAATCGATGCAAAGTCCGATTGATTTGTTGAGAGCCACTTTTGGAAAACTGGATTCAGGGGGCAAGCCTCCCAGCCACATGCTTGTCGAAAAGTATAGTGTGCCAATGCAGGTGAAATCTGGCTTAGTTTTTTTAATAAATCCCAGGCAGGTTTTTCGCTGATAAGCAAATAAGCATTGTCGGGTTCATTGTGTTTGTTCCAGGCAGCGGAGGATGCAGTCACCATCAGTCTGGCAGCAATTAAGGGGAATAAAACAGCCACTTCTTTTTCTTCCAAAGGAAAAATTTTGTGGTAGCCCCGAACAGCATGAGCAATGGCTTGCAAAGGATCCGTCGCGTACATACCGGCATATGCACTTGCGATGGCCAATTCATTTATGGTTTGAGTAAACAATGCATCTCCAAAATCAATGACGCCAGTTACTTTTGGATTTTTATAATGATGATTGACTAGGAAATTATGTTCGTGTGCATCGTTGTAGTTGACACTTTTGCGCAAAGCATCTAGATGGGGTAGGGCATCCGTTTCAAAAAGCTGCCAAAAATAATCTGCGATGGCTAATGCTTCTTCACCTTGAATATATTTGCGGTATTTTTTGGAATACAGTGTTTGAGAAGGATCCCATTTGTAAAATCGGTGAGCTGCTGGATGATCAAAATCTGCAAGATGTACGCTGAGTAGTCCGCAAGTTCTTCCCCAATCTTCGAGAATTCCTTTGTTACGCAGCTTGACATCTCCAAGCATGGTTCCTGGTACCCATTTTTGAATGCGCAGATAGCGATCATTTTCTAAAGAGATAAATTCCTTTCCTGATTTTGAAAAAACAACCCTAGGCAAATCAAGCGGAATTTCGCTTGCAGCCAGATGATTCATAATAGCAGATTGGAATTGAATGACTTGCAAATCTGTAGCCGGCCGGCTAATTTTAACGGTGTAGCTTTCTTCCGTTTCGGTTTTTAGAAAGAAGTTGAAGTCTTCTTCACCGGGCAGTTTCTTCAATTGGCCTTCAAAGCCATAATGCTTAAATACCAATCTAGCAGCTTCCGTTAGACTTACTGCATTAGTTATATCACTCATTGATTATCTGATATTAGAATTCAAAAATTTGCATTACATCTCCTCCCATGATAGCCATGTAAAAAATGGAGACTAAGATTGGTGCTAAGACAGAAACAAACATTGCATAAAAATAAGATTTAGGGACTTTTGAGGGTTCAATTTTTTCTACAATAACTGAAATAATAAGAATAGCTAGAAAGATACCTGCGAAGATGACACTGCATAGCAAGCCCGTGTATTCATCATAGAACCAAAGCCCTAAGTAAATCGCACATTGAATTAAAAATATTTCTATAGGTCGTATTCTAAACACTAAGCATATTGAAATTAAACTAATACTCAAATTTAGCTATCTTTGGATGAATTGCCAGTTGTTTGACGAAACTATTTTTGAATTAATATATGGTGTGCTAGACACACTGGTTGGATTTGGACCACTGGAGGAAGGAAGATCACACGAGCGCGGAACTCCGCGTGAGATGGAAACTTCCCACCTCCAGTTACCCAGCTCCAAGCTCATTATCCAATACTCAACATGAAAATACTTACATCACTTATTTTTTGCTTTTTTTGCTCGAGCTTATTCGCTCAATCTTATAATGAAGGTGTTCTATCTCTTCGTTTGCAACAGCTTGTTGATAACGAAGCTAATGAACAGCATTTAGTTTATGTGCTTTTATCTGACCATGTTGATGTAGATGCATTGGAGGATAGTTTTGATGCGAGAAGGGTAAACCTTCAGCAACGGGGATCAGAATTGATCACCACTTTACAGGCTAAAGCAGAAGCAACTCAGCCAGATTTTATTGAAGATTTGAGACAAATTGATGGACTTGATCCTAATTCTATTGTCCCTTTTTGGGTAAACAATGTTATCTTTTTCCAGGCAAATGGAGCGGCAATTGCGGAAATAAGTCAACGAAATGATATCTATTGGATGGATATGAATGTAGCAAATGCTATAGAGGAATATGAAGAAGTAAGTTGTGATTTACCACCATCTCCTAATGGAATAGAAAGTGGATTGGCCGCAATCAATGCACCAGCACTTTGGCAAATGGGGTACACGGGTTATGGCGGTATTGCTTTTGGTGCAGATACAGGAATTGATCAATTTCATCCTGCTATCGCTTATAAGTACGCTGGTTATTACCAACCCAATAATGAAACTTGGGTTAACTTTAGTCTAAGCGGGCAGGTTATACAAAGTGATACTTTTCCTTCCCAATGTGGTGATCATGGTAATCATACCCTAGGAACGGTACTGGGTTTGGATCGAAATACAAATGATACAATTGGTGTAGCTTTCGGTGCTTTATGGATTGGGACCAAAATCCTTTGTGATGGTATCGGAACAATTGATAATATTGCAGCTTTTCAATGGGCCTTGAATCCTGATGGTGATGTAAACACAGTTGACGATATGCCAGATGTAATCAATAATTCTTGGCGAGATACTCAAGGCAATATGTCAGGTCAGCAGCAATGTACATCGGTTTATGTTGATGTAGTATCTGCTTTGGAAGCAGCAGGTATTGCCAATATATTTTCTGCTGGAAACGAAGGATCAGATGTATCTACAATTACACCTCCAAAAAACATAAATACAGATACCTTCAATATTTTTTGTGTAGCTGCACTTAATGGGAATAGTGCGGCTTATCCAATCACTGGATTCTCTAGTCGCGGTCCATCCTTATGTCCTGCACCTGCTGGTTCATTGGAAATTAAGCCAGAGGTTGCTGCACCAGGGAATAATGTTAGATCTTGCGAATTGGATGGATTGTATGGAAGTAAAAGTGGAACTTCGATGGCAGCACCTCACGTAGCTGGTGCGGTACTTTTGTTGCGTGAAGCATTTCCGGAGATTACAGGAAAAGATGCCTTGCGTGCCATTTATCATACCTGTATGGATCTTGGAGATGTGGGGGAAGATAATGATTATGGAATGGGATTGATAGACGTATTGGAAGCATATAATTATTTGATCGATCAGGGTTTGACAGCAGTCTCACCACATGTAGCTAACGATGCATTATTAGTTCACATCACAAACAAACCGGTACACTGTGCTGAATTATTTAATAATAAAATCACCATCGAAAACGCAGGTACAGATACGCTGACTACTTTGGAGATTCATACGTCTATTTTGGAAAACAATGTTGAAATAGTTTCATTTGTAACGAATTGGAATGGTAGTTTAACTACTCGCGAAAGAGAAGATGTAATCGTAGCTGGTCCAAGCTTAGGTGACGGAGATTATGAGATGGTCATTACTTTGGTAAACCCAAATGGACTTGCAGATGAGAAGCCATTGAATAATGTTGGAAAAGCTTTTTTCCAACGAGCCTTGTTAGATCCTTACAGCGTTTCCATTCAAGGAATAGACTCGGTAGAGACCTGTGAGTTTGGACGGACATTATTATATTGTGACTTTGATGGTTCAGGATCTATCTCTTGGTTTAATACAGAGACTGGTGGTCTTAAGCTAGAAGACGGAAATTATTTTTTAACACCAGCCTTGAGTTTTGAACAGACTTATTATGCTGAGGTTAGAGCTTCCGAGTTTGGGGCTAAAGAGACCTTTGACTTAGATCAAACGGAGATAGGAGGAGGGAATGCTGGTCGCCTTGTTTTTAATACTACAGAACCTTTTTTCTTAAAATCTATAAAAGTTTATTCAGAAACTGCTGGGCCAAGAATCTTTTCTTTATCAGATGCTGCGGGTACTTGGTCAATAGACAAATTTATTGATGTAACTGATGTTGGAGAACAGCGGGTAATTTTAGAAATGGAAGTTCCTGCTGAAAACAATCTTCGTTTTGGCCTTAGTGCTGGACAGGAATTGCCACATAGTACAGATGTATCCTACCCTTATGATCTGTCCGGAGTAGGTAGTATCTATACTTCTGTTGGTTCTGCTTCTCCAATGGATATTTATTATGGATTTTATGATTGGGAAATTCAGAAATATGCCGCTTGTGAACGTATCCCCGTGGTGGCAAGTGTAGTAGAAGTTGACCAAGCTCCAGAAGCGATGTTTTCTCCTTCTGAAACCTTAATAGATTTGGAAGATGGTGGAGAAATTGCATTCACTGATAACTCAGTTGATGCGCTTTCATGGTATTGGAATTTTGGAGATGGGTCAACTAGTAATGATCAAAACCCAAACCACATTTACACGGAAGCTGGAGTTTATATTGTAACGCTTACAGTCCTTGGTTCTGAAGGATGTTCTGATTCAAATGTTGAAACGATTGTTGTGACAGACAAGCAGATTGTGAATATTTTAGGGCCTGGCAATTTAACTGGACAAGTTCTTTTATATCCAAATCCAACTTCGGGAGCTTTACAAGTCGCCTTTAATTTGAATAAGACTTATGATCTTGGAATTGAGGTCTACGATGTGTTTGGACAGCTGCTAAGAGTTATGCCAACGGATAAGTATTATCAAGAACAAATAACATTGGATATGAGTGAATTCCCTTCAGGCTTGTATTATATTGTATTTGAAGCAGAAGGAGTGAAGACACCATTTAAGGTGGTGGTGAATAGATAAAATTGAAAATGGGAGCTTGGAGGCTGGAAACACAGTTGACCGTGGAGCTTCGCATAAGTGCGAATCTTCCAAGCTCCCACTTCGAACTTCCCACCTTTCCTCCTAAAGTTTTGTTAATCCTTTTATATTGGAACCTTATTTGAGCATAGTCATGCAATAAGGAGTACTTGATGTGTCGTTCTTAGAAAAACTCATTATAAGATTGACTTTTAGAGATTTGTTAAACAACTTCAACAAATCACATCTTAATAACTAGATTGATCCTAACACTATAATAAATGACAGTGACTATAAAATTTTGTTTAATCATATTTTCTTTTCTTCTGATAAGTCCATCATTTGGGCAAACCATACCTAATAACTCTGCTAAGTCAGCAAAGAAGGATACTAGCGCAACAACCACAGTAAAGCGAGCCAAATCTAAGGATGAGATCGCTTATGACAAGCAATACGAGATAAATGTGCTTAAATCAAGGATTGACGGAAATTATATTCCTAAAGATCTATTTGACAGTTTTGTACAGCTCAAGCGATTGATGGGCACTAAAGTAGTCGCTGACTTTAAACTATTACCAGAAGAGCGTGCAGGGAAGAAGATTCGCTTTATTATGTGGATTGTAGAATCTTGGTATTTTAGGCAAGGATCTCGTTTGTCACATAATCTTCGATCAACAGGGATCACTTACCCTGAACATTTAGCGCACTTTGTAGTCATTTCTTTTCATCGTCATTTGAATGGCAAGGACTTAGACGTAAAAGGACAAGTAGCTTTTTACAAAGAAAAAGAAAAAGAAAAAGCAGGAAAAGGTCGTACGGTTACTGATGAAGGTAAGCGTAAGCGGCAGGACTAAGGATATAAGGAGTGAAGGAGATAAAAATTGAAGCGCTTTCTTAGATGTAAACACAATAGCGAGTTTCCTGTAATGCACGCCCTTCAATACTGCTAACCTTAACTGCTTCAAACCTTTAAGTCCTCATTTCTGATCTAATTCAACACTTCAATCGGTTAAATATTCTTCAAAGAAAACACCGTTTTTTTTATCTTCTGGTATGTTGTTTATTAGTCATACAACAAATATTTATACTATTTAAAATAACTTTTCGTTACTTTTGTGCTTCACTATTATTTAAGTAGGGATTCAGTAATATTTAGAGAAATGTTTTTTTCATTCTCTAAAATTCCTACTTTTGCACTTCGTTTGCTTTCCATAGATGGAACATCTTTTGTTGTTTTGGAGTACCACAAGCTTGTGAAAGCATTCTTATTTCGTTCAATACGAACTTAAAATTTTTAGATACCTAGCAACAACAAAAAGTTAACTTAGGCATTTGCATTTGTTTGATTTAGTCCTAATGACAAAAGGAAGAGCAGATTAGATCAAACAGATGAGTATAAAATGCCTAAATGGTTTTTTGTGTAATACTTAATTATATATGGCAAAGAATTTACTAATCGTTGAGTCACCGGCAAAGGCAAAAACTATCGAGAAGATTCTCGGTAAGGATTTTACTGTAAAGTCCAGCTTCGGCCATGTCCGCGATTTGGAGAAAGGGAACAAAGGAGTTGATGTAGATGATAAATTCAAACCCAACTACATTGTTTCTCCCGATAAAGAAAAAGTAGTTAAAGACCTTCAGGCAATTGCAAAGAAGGTAGATGAAGTCTGGCTCGCAACGGATGAAGATCGCGAAGGAGAAGCTATCTCATGGCACCTTTGCGAAGTTCTCGACCTAGATCCAACTACCACCAAGCGTATTGTCTTCCGCGAAATTACCAAGCCAGCTATTCAAAAGGCAATTACAGAACCTCGTACCGTCGACATCAATTTAGTGAATGCTCAGCAAGCTCGCCGAATATTGGACCGTTTGGTTGGTTTCGAACTATCTGGTATCCTTTGGCGAAAAGTAAAAGGGAAGTTATCAGCTGGTCGTGTACAATCTGTAGCTGTTAAGCTGATTGTAGACAAAGAAAGAGATATTCAAAAATTCGAAACCGCCCCTTTCTTTAAAGTAAGTGCTGTTTTTGATGTAATGAACGATAAGGGCAGAAAAGTAGAGCTTAAAGCTGAAATGGCTACTCGCTTTGACAAGGGAGCTGATGCAGAGTCATTTCTTAATAATTGTGTAGGTGCTACCTATAAGATTAACAATATTGAGGTGAAGCCACTGAAGCGTAAACCTACTGCTCCTTTTACCACATCAACGCTGCAACAAGAGGCCAGTAGAAAACTGGGTTTTGCTGTAAAGCGTACCATGATGAATGCACAGCGATTGTACGAACAAGGTTTCATTACCTATATGCGTACCGATTCTGTGAATCTTAGTGAAACGGCACTGACTACTATCGCTGCAGAAATTGAAAAGAACTACGGAAAAGAATATTTAAATACACGTAGATATAAAGGTAAAAATCAAAATGCACAGGAAGCTCACGAGGCTATCCGACCTTCTTATATAGACAAGCAAGTGGTAACTGCTGATCGTGATCAGCAACGCTTGTACGAATTGATTTGGAAGCGTACTATCGCTTCTCAAATGTCAGAAGCTATACTAGAAAAGACCATCGTTAAAATTGGTGCATCAACTCAAGCTGATGCCGTTTTCAAAGCAGAAGGCGAAGTCCTTAAATTTGATGGTTTCTTAAAAGTATACCTTGCGGCAAAAGATGATATGGAAGAGGAAGATGAGGATACTAAAAAGATCCTTCCACCACTTTCAAAAGAGCAGATACTTGACCTTAATCAAATGACTGCAGTGGAGCGTTTCACGCGCCCTCCATCTAGATATACAGAAGCAGGTTTGGTGAAGAAAATGGAAGAACTTGGAATCGGTCGCCCTTCTACTTATGCTCCAACGATTTCTAAAATCATGGAAGCCAACAGAGGGTATGTAGTGAAGGAAACACGAGATGGGGTTGAACGAAAATATAAAGTGATTACATTAAAAGAAGATCAGGTAGTTTCTAAAATGGATCAGGAAATGACTGGTGCTTTTAGTAATCGTTTGGTCGCTTCCGATTTAGGAATGTTGGTCTCAGACTTTTTGACGCAACATTTTGAAGATGTAATGAACTATAGTTTTACCGCCGATATCGAAAAGCGTTTTGATGAAATCGCTTCTGGTAGTCAAGAGTGGACAGACATGTTGGCTAAATTTTACAATCCATTCCACGAAACAGTGGAGCGTACACTTGAAGAGGCAGAACGTGCTAACGGTGAGCGTATCCTCGGGAAAGATCCTGAGTCTGGACGAACGCTATTGGTTCGTATGACTCGATTTGGAATTCCTGCGGTACAGATTGGTGCACCCGATGAATTGGCGGAAGATGAGAAGCCGCGTTACGCGAACCTTCGTCCAGGCCAATCTATGGAGACCATTGAAATGGAAGCTGCCTTGAAGTTATTTGAATTACCTAAGTTGTTAGGTGAACACCAAGAAAAAGAAGTATCTGTTGCGATTGGTCGATTCGGTCCATATATCAAACACGGTGAAGCATTCATTTCCTTACCGAAAGGGGAGGAGCCAATGGGCGTTACACTTGAAAGGGCATTGGAACTCATTGCTGAAAAGCAAAAAGCAGACGAACCAATCGGAACTTATAAAGGCATCCCTTATACTAAAGGTAAAGGTCGTTTTGGGCCATTCCTAAAGTATGATGGTATGTTTGTCAATATCCCACGTCGTTACGATCCAGAACTCATAACGGTTGAAGAACAATATGAATTAATCGAAGCTAAGATTGTAAAAGAAGCGAATCGATTTATTCAAAAATGGGATGACGAAAAGATCGCTATTGAGAATGGTCGATGGGGACCTTTCATTCGCTTCCAGAAGAAGAGTGTAAAAATTCCTAAGCGAAACGATGTGCGTCTTACACCGGAGGAAGCTAAGGAGATGACTTTGGAAGAAGTGAAGGCATTGATAGAGGGAGAAATTCCGGGTGCATTCGCTAAGAAGAAAAAGAAAGCGCCAGCTAAGAAAAAGAAGCCTGCGGCTAAAAAGAAACCTGCAGCTAAAAAGAAGGCAGCGACTAAGAAAACGGCTACTGCTAAGACAAAAGAATAAAATAAACTCTAATACAAGAATCCCGATTGGCTTTGCTGATCGGGATTTTTTTGTTTTCTTTGAAAGACTTCTTTGATTAAATCAATCAATTTTGCGACCATGAAAACAAAATTTCTTTTTCTCGCGCTCCTTTTTACCTTTCAAACTAAAGCACAAGTTCCTTATGTCTCCTTTGATTTAGAGTCAAGTGTATGGTCTGAATTTTTCTACAGCAATTTCTTTTACAACGAGTACATTGATGTTGGAGTAGATGGTGATACCATTATTGATAACCAGACTTGGCAAAAATTACATAAACAAGGAATGGCTTATTACTACAGTTCGCCTAATCAATATGAAATTACCGACTCCATGGTGATCGATGAATATCTTGGTGCCCTACGAGAAAACGATCAAAAGCAGCTCTTGTATTTGCCAAATGGTCAAACGGAACCTTCGATCATGTATGATTTTAATTTTGAAATAGGAGATACGATTGAATTAATGGATTATGGTGTGAGTCCACTTTCTGCCATCGTACTATCAGGTGATACAGTAGAGCTTTGTGGTGTTTTGAGAAACCGATATTTTCTGCAATTTGTAGATCCAGCGATTACCAACCCAATACTAATTGAAGGAATAGGAAGTGCTTCTGGCTTGGTTCCTCGGTTTGAGTTATTTGAATCAGGAGGATATTTACAATGTTATTCAAGAGTGAATTGTGCATGTGGTGAGCAGTTGGTGAATGTATTTGAAAGGCCGGAGCAAGGTTTTGAATTTACCATTTTCCCAAATCCTGCGAATGATGCGATCAGGCTTGAATCTGATACTGAGCTTGTTCGACTTGAGATTTACGATGGTTTTGGGCGCTTGGTTTTAAATAGTACCAGTCAAAGCGATATTGATATTTCTAAATTGAATCAGGGAGTCTATTTTTGTAAAGTAAAAGATGTGATTGGGAACGTCAGTATTCGAAAAGTTGTGAAGGAATAAAATGTGGTGGAACACAGATGGAATAGATAAAGGATGGATCTTTTACGATCGTGAAATTCGAGTGAGAAGGAAAAGAGGTCTTAGATAATAACCTTTCAACAACTTGCTTTCATCAAAGCCTATCGAACTCGATCATCCGCCCGAAAAGCACCCCGATTATGTAAAATCCACTGCGACTCATCCAGTGGTGAAACACCTTTGTATGCCCGAACTTTCTCCTCGCTCATAAGCGTCTTCTCATAGCCATCTAAGGTGAACTTCAAACGCCCTTTTCCAGAAGTCGTCGAACTAAACTTAATACTATAATCCATCGCAATGGCTACAGCTACTCGCCCCGTCAAGGTGAAAAAGTCGTCTTCAAAAATCGGAGCATTAATCTGAGCATTCATCTGATTCAAATCAGAAGAAATAGCGCCCAGCAAATCCTGTTTCGCTTTTATTTGAAAAGCATACATCGGCTCCAGTAAGTCGGTATCGGCTGCTTCCAGACCACGTAGAATACCCATCGGCGTAGCCAATAGAAAATCACCGGGATTGGAATGCATGGTATGTTCTGAACCTTCCTTCAAGCTAATCTTAATGTCGGTCACTTCCCAACCTTTGATCCCTTGTCGTAAGGACCAGGGGACTGCGCGTTTGACTTCGTTTTGATACTTGAGACTAATGTCGCTGCTACGTACATTCGAACTGAATGATACTCCGCTACCAAGTGCTGCGGGCTCGATCAAAAAGGTCATGATAGCCCAGCAAGGTTTCGGCATCCAATAACGGACATAGCCTTCGGCAGACTGCTTCGGTGTCTCTTTGTAAATGACTTTTGGTGGAGAGAAGTTGGCTGTAATCCCGAAGCGATTGGCAAGGCTATCTTTAAGCACTTCGGTTTGAATGGGCCCTAGTATCTTTAGATGAAATTCGCGCTCAGCTTTATACCAATGGAATTCCAATTGTGGATCTTCCATATTCAATATATCGAGCGCTTCACCCAATTTTTGATAGTCCTTTTCCTCTTCTGCAACAGCTTGAACACTTAATACGCTTTGGCTGATGCTATTGAAACTTTCGTCAAACTTTTCATGGCCTAATACATCTCCTGCCAAGACTAAATCAGCTGTCGTCAAAATACCAATTGCACCTGCAGCCAATGTTCCGACTTGTTCCAGTTTGCCTAACTTCCGTTGAAAGATTTGATTAATCTTAATTTCCTTTTGAAGCTGTTGTGACCAGATGGTGTCTTTATTTTTCAACTGACCTGCGTACAGTCGGGCATGTGCCATGCGACCCAATTTTGCATCATATTCGATCTTGAATACTTTTGCGGAGGGCTCATTATTGGTATTACTTTTTGTTTCAAACAAAGTCGTCATCCTGTCTAGTAAATCACCTATGCCTAAATCTAATTTTGCACTGCCGAATAATACAGCTATCAGTTTTTTGTTTTGAATTTGTTTTTTAGCTTTTGCAAAAACAGTGCTTAGATCTTCAATATTTCCGTCAAGGTACGTTTCCAAAAAGGCCTCATCTAAGTCGGCTAAGTTTTCGAATGATTTGTCAATAATCGGTGAAGATAGAAACGATTGGATATTTGGAAAGTCAATAATTTTTGGATGATCCGGATTACTATTATCACCATAGTTTAGTGCAAATAATTGCGCACCTAAATCTTTTTCAAAGTCATTAAACACCTGTTCTAAATCTGCACCACTACGATCTATTTTATTGATAAAAACCAATACCGGTAATTGTCGCTCGCGAATACTCTCCCACAAATTAAGCGTATGCGCCTGAACCCCTTCCACCGCCGACACCACCAAAATAACGAGATCTAATACGGACAAAGCTCTATCCACCTCTGCCGAAAAGTCAATGTGCCCTGGTGTATCCACAATATTAATAGCAGTGTCTTCCCAAACAAAATCAACGGTTGCTGTTTTTATAGAGATACCTCTACTTTTTTCCATCGCCAAAGCATCTGTAATGGCAGAACCTTTGTCTACGCTGCCACGATCCGTAGTGGCACCGGCAGTGAAGAGGAGGCATTCGGTTAAGGAAGTTTTGCCAGCATCTACGTGGGCTAGGATTCCTATAGTTAGATTTTTATTGGACATAGAATAAATTAGGGAATATGCATAACGGTTTGATTAAAATAAAATATTGAATACCAATTTGGAAGTGTTTATAAATGGAAAATGGAACCAAATGAAAAATCCGTTTCAATCTGTTAGATCGGTGTCCCATCCTCCTTGAAGTGAGCGAGCCTGCGAGTCATCAAACTAGCACAACGCCCCGAAGCACCCACATCTCCCAACATCTTACGCAAATCAGTATACGCCAGTTTCATTTTAGTCTGTTCTTCTACATCCAAAATAATCCGCAACTCTTTCTCTAAATCTATCGGATTAAACTCATCCTGAATCAACTCCCGTAAAAGCGGCCGATCCAAAATCAAATTCACCAAAGAAATGTATTTCACATTTACCAAGCGACGAGCAATGAAATAGGAGAGGGGACTGCCTTTATAACAAACCACCTGCGGAACGTCCAATAAGGCCGTTTCCAAAGTAGCCGTACCAGAAGTAACCAAAGCCGCTTTTGATTCAGAAAGTAATTCGTAGGTTTTATTTTGAATTAATTTGACCGGATTTGAATTACCTCCGTGCGAATTTTCTGTAAGGATATCCTCATAATATTCCTGCGGAATAGAAGGAGCTCCCGCAATCACAAATTGATAATCTGGAAACTTCGAAATCATTTCCAACATAATGCTCAGCGCTACTTTAATCTCCTGTCTCCGACTTCCTGGCAGCAAAGCAATAATCGGCTGATCACTCAATCCATGCTTTTGGCGAAAGTCCGCATCCGCTTTGTAACCATCAAAAACATCCAACAATGGATGTCCAACATAGTCAACTTCGTAATCATACTTTTTGTAAAAATCTTTTTCGAAAGGAAGAATTACAAACATGCGATCTACATTCTTTTTAATCTGATGTGCTCGACTAGAATGCCAAGCCCATATCTGCGGAGAGATGTAATAGAAAACGCGAATATTGTTTTTCTTAGCCCATTTGGCCATACGTAAATTAAATCCTGGATAGTCAATAAGAATCAGAACATCTGGTTTATAAGCAAGGATTTCTTTTTTGCATAAATCAAAGTTGCCCAAAATAGTTTTCAGATTCATCACCACTTCTGAGAATCCCATAAACGCTAAATCCCGATAATGTTTACTGATTTTGGCTCCAGCCTCTGTCATCAAATCACCACCCCAAGCCATGATCTCTGCAGCGGAGTCATGTGTCTTCAATGCTTTCACAAGATTAGCGCCATGCAAATCTCCGGAAGCCTCTCCTGCTATTATGTAGTAGCGCATTTTAATTTTAATTTCAGTTGCAGTGACAATTTCAGTTGAGTGCCAGTTGCAGTTATCTCACGAGCCTGTGCTCCACGCCAGAAAGCCTGAAGGACTTTTTTCCGTACCTAGGAGGAAAGGCCCCAATGAGATATTAGCCCAAACCCAAACTTCCGCGAAACCACCAAACCCATATAGCAACAAACAAAATCGTAGGAAAAATCATCCCACGCATACTAGCTTCATGCCTCGCTTTTTTATGCAAATTAAACGGAATTAAATTTCCACAAATTGCCAGCAAGGCAAGCGTACGACTTCGCCAACTCTCGGAAAAACCACTAGGATCCATCAGTTCCATGTTTGTCAACAAAGTAAAAAATAAAGTCAAGATTCCATAGCTTAGCATTGGAATTAGTAATCCCGTAATCAAGCCTACTTTAAAGTCATTCGTTCGTAAATTCATAATGGAAAATTATGTCTCGATTATCAGTTTATTGTTGGTGGGAAGTTGGAGCTCCGCGATCGAGTGAATCTCCCAACTCTATTTTTTCATCTTGAGCGAAGCGGTCTACTCGGCGTAGCCAGTTAGAGTCGAAGGATCCCACCTCCAATGTTTATTCAAATTCAGAAAGCTCCTTCATCCACTCAATCGTTTTATAAGCAGTCAAATCATTCATCGAAGGAACCACAGAAATATAGCCTTCGTTCAAGGCATGAATATCAGAATCATCTCCGTCATCTTCGCTTACAAATTCACCGGTCAACCAATAGTACGGTCGGCCAAAGGGGTCTTCCTTTTCTGCAAAGCTTTCTTTCCAAATTCCGACGGCCTGTCGGCAAATTCGAATGCCTTTGATCTCATCTGTTGGTAAGTTTGGAATATTAACATTGAGTAATGAACTATGTTCTATTCCATGCTCCAAAACCTGTTCGATGATGGTTTTGACAAAAGGTTTGCAAGGTTCAAAATTCGCATCAGGTGAATAATCTAACAAGGAAAAACCAATGGAGTTGATATGCTCCAGAGAACCTTCCATAGCTGCAGCCATGGTCCCTGAATACAAAATATTGATAGACGCATTGGAACCATGATTGATACCTGACAAAACGATGTCTGGCTTGCGGTCTTTGAGTACCACGTAATTGGCAATTTTAATGCAATCTACGGGAGTCCCATTTACCGTGTAAGCTTCCACCCCTTCAAAGACATTACTCTTCTTAAGTCGCAGTGGTGAGCTAATAGTGATGGCATGACTTTGTGCTGATTGAGGTGCTGCCGGTGCCACTACAACTACTTCGCCTATTGTTTGAGCAACTTCTACAAGTGCTTTTATTCCACCAGCATGAATGCTGTCATCGTTGGAGATTAATATCAGAGGTTTTTTCATGCCTGCAAATTCCGCAATTCTTTTTTAAATATGTAATTCCTTTGAGTTTTTTTGTAAAAGTAATTCGTGCGTTTTTTTGAGGCTGCCTGCCGGCAAAGACAGATTTAATTTCCGGTTACAGTAAAAACGATGATTTGTGAAAAAGAAACAAGCTTTCTCTTTTTTAAATTCGAGCCAGCTTACCAGTCTTTTCAACTCCATTCGTCAAAGTAACTTTTACCAAGTAAATGCCTTTTACCAAAGCAGTAATATCAACTATGCAATTTGAACCGTTTCCCGTTTTAGAAAATACAAGCTGGCCATTGCTATCAAAAATTTTTAAGTCAAAAAATAGATCAAGGTCATTCAAAATGATTTGAACAAAATCACTGGAAGGATTAGGGTGTATTTTTAAAAAAGAAGTAGTTAACTCAGAAACTGAATTCGGATCATTGGAATAAGCAGGAGTTGGATCTAGATTGGTAAAAGGCCCATTGCCATTGGGAAGACGAGCCCAACTAGTGTCATCAGTTTGAGCAGGATATTCTACGAAATCAATTTGAGCAAAATTATTTGCTTCAGTGTCGAACAAAACAAGACGCTCACCGTCTGCAGATAATTTGAAATTGCAGTGTGTATTTCCTTGTTCCAAATCCTTATCCGCCCAAAGTAAAAGATAGCTACCGGCTTTGATGCAAATATTTGGCATTTTCCATTTTTCGCGAAGATTTGGATTGTCAGTCAAGAACATGCCATTAAGATCAATATCATCCATTCCAAAATTGTGGACTTCAATCCAATCATCATATTCACCTGCTTCATCTGCAATGGTAGAAGTGTTGGTGGACATAACTTCATTGATGCGGAGTGGGAGAGAGGACGAGCCAACATAATGATAAAGATTGTCGCAACTCGGGAAGATCGTTAACTCATTGTAATTGTCAGATGCATCTAAATAGTAAGTAATCACAGCATCTTCATTGATGGCCGAAAGTACAGCGCCGTAAATACCATCATTGGCTTGGCCATCATTGTTGAGTCCATCATCAAACATGCTTATCGGAGCTTGAGTAATGCCATTGATCTGATGATATAGATTTACTTCTATGACTTGTTGATCATCGTATACCTTTGCTGTGATAGATATCGGTTCCCCGAAATAGCTAGCTGTACTTTTAACCTGTGAAATAACAGGAGCAATCGAATTTACTTGTAATTGTGTCATGGCTGAGCTATATCGTGTTTGCAGAAAAGAACCAATGCCATGTGGTATAAACCAATAACCTACAGATTCCGTAAAGGAAGTATTGAATTCATCCATCGTAAAGCCATAATCCAAAGGGAATAAAGGGTCGTTAAGCATAAACGGTTCAAATTTTTGACGTAAGTCATCAGCAATCGGAGCTAAAGTATCTGGGTGTAAATGCATTGTGCTAAACTGACTAATGAAAAGGGAAAGGCGATCTCTAAATTCTTGTACTTGCAAGATTCGAGTATACATAGGTCGAGGTTCGCCAGGTCCAGACCAGTTGTAAATGTTTCGATTGCTAAAGTCAAAATTACCTGCCAACCAATTAATGCCAAGCGTATTGTCTACATCAAAAAGAATGTATTCAAACTGACTACTCTCTAAGTTGTGATAGAGGTAGAAATTGTTTTTATTAAAAATATAATTGTCCCAATGTCCAATTAATATTTCGTAAGCAACTGCTTTGAGGTAAGTATCAACATTAAATACTTGCTCTAATTCACAAGCCAATTCATCAATCGAGCTGTTATTCAAAACATCAATAAAATGAGCAAGGTCGCTATAGTCGTCGTAATAATTATTGGTTTTCAATTCATAAGCTCGACGACCACTATTTTCGAATTTATAAAGTTCAGGGTTCGTACCCAAGTAATTTAGCTGTGCTGGCCAAAGGCATTTATATAAATTTCCTGACTTGTTAGCAAAACGCAAATCAACAAACTCTTCGTCAATGTGCTCTACGTTGGTATACAAACCAAAATAGGAATCGTTGATATACAATTCTACATGATTCGATCGTGGTCCTAGTATACCAGTTTTAGCGGCTAAATCCAATGCAAGTTTTACCCGAGCATTTGTTGGATCATTATGGCTCCCATTAATGTTCATCTTTTCCAAATCATAGAATTTTTGACCTTCCACAAAAGTGTTGAATGACAATTTAAAGGATTTCTTCTCTGCCGTCCTCGAGGTATTTCCGCGCAAGCGAAAACCAACATCTTCCAAAGTGTCCAAGATCATCCCATTATTAAAAATGAATGTAACCGGATATTCCACATTGCTGAATTCATTTCCTTCTGTGAGTAAGGTTTCCAAATCTGTTGTTGCAATAAGCACATCTATCCGAGGAACCATAGCATCATCAAATACAGGTCCGGGCTCTGGAAAAAGATTTTGGGCTAAACACGAAAAACTAAAGATCAGGAAGAAGAGCACATTTTTTAAACGCATGGTTTGCTATTTATTTGATTTGCAATTTAAGCAAAAGAAAGAAGATAAGAGGCTAGAGCTATATAGTTAGATCTAAGTCTAAACAAAAAAAATGAGTATTGCCAGATGAAAATAAAAAAAGCGGTCAAAATTTTATGACACCAATATTACAAGCCCTCAAAACCCTTTTTACCCATTATTGTTTTAGCTTTGTCAATTTAGTATGACATAAAATTCAAACCATGCCAAGTAAAGGGAAAACAGGAGTATTATTAGTCAATTTAGGAACACCGGACGCACCAACTCGTTCTGCGGTTTACCGCTATTTGAAGCAATTTTTAGCTGATCCACGAGTAATTGATGTGTGGCCAGTGCGAAATATAGTGGTACCCTTTATTATACTTCCGATTCGGTCAGGATCTTCAGCTAAGGAGTATAAGAAATTGTGGACCGAAGAAGGTTCCCCTTTGAAGGTCTATGGTTACCGATTATCAGAGGGAGTTCAGAAGCATTTGGGGGATGAATATATCGTGGAGTTGGCGATGCGCTACCAGAGTCCATCTGTCGAGTCCGCTATTAAAAAGTTAATGGATCAGCGAATTTCCAGACTGATTGTCTTGCCATTGTTTCCACAATATGCTTCTGCTTCTACAGGTTCAGTACAAGAAGAAGTGATGAAGCAGTTGAGTAAGTACTGGAATATGCCAGATCTAAAGTTGATTGATCAGTTCTATGATTATCCAGCTATGATTGATGTCTTTGTGGAGCGAGGTCGTCAGTACAAGCTTGATGATTACGATCACGTCATGTTCAGTTATCACGGTTTGCCCGAAAGGCAAATAACAAAAGGCGATAGTTGTGGTCACTGTTTTAAAGAAGGTTGTTGCAACGAAATCTCTGATCGCAATCAAACCTGCTACAAAGCACACTGTGCTGCTACTACCAGAGCCATTGTCAAGAAAATGAATATTGCAGAAGAAGATCATTCGGTTTGTTTTCAATCGCGTTTGGGTCGTGACCCATGGGTACAACCCTACACTAGTGATGTAATCGAAAAATTAGCGAAAGAAGGTAAAAAGAAAATTCTTGTTTTCTGTCCTGCCTTCATTGCTGACTGTCTGGAAACTACGATAGAAGTAAGTGAAGAATATCAAGAGTTGTTTGAAGAGCATGGCGGAGAAAAGTTACAATTAGTAGAAGGTCTGAATGATCATCCGAATTGGATTAAAGCTGTGGCTGACTTGGTTCGCGATTAGATAAATTCGTGAAATAAGATTGGATCGTGTCGGTCTGGCGAAAAAGTACTAGCCTTAAGGCGAGTCCGATAGATTCCCATCCCCGTCAAAAGGCTCACATCTCCATTTTTTTCCGTAAACTTGCAAAACAATAAATCCAGTCAAACCTTGACCTACAAAGAAATATTAAAAGACTTAAAAGCGAAAAAGTATCAGCCCATTTACCTACTTCACGGTGATGAGGCCTACTATATCGACAAAATCTCTGAGTATATTGAGGAGAATGTACTGACAGAGGCAGAGCGGTCTTTTAATCAAACCATTATTTATGGGAAGGAGGCTGAGACCAAAACCGTCATTGATACAGCATCTCGTTATCCAATGATGGCAGAGCGGCAAGTAGTAATCCTCAAAGAGGCACAGGAAATGAAAACGCTCAAAGACCTACAACCTTATGTAGAGCATGCGGTTCCTTCAACTATTCTAGTTATTTGCCATAAGCACAAAAAATTTGATAGTCGGACCAAACTGGCCAAGTCACTTAAAAGTAAAGCTGTCGTTTTTGAGTCAAAGAAGTTATACGATAACCAGATTGCTGATTGGATCAAAACTTACCTCAAAGAACGCAAACTCAATATAGAAGCCGACGCCTCTGAACTAATAGCTGAATATCTTGGAACAGATCTCTCTAAAATCTCCAATGAATTAGATAAGTTGGTGATCAACCTCCCCGCAGGTTCCTCTATCAATGCCCAACATGTACAAGACAATATTGGTATTAGTAAAGACTATAATGTTTTTGAATTACAAAAATCATTAGGTCAACGTGATATTCTTAAGACCCAGCGCATCATCAATTACTTTATTTCTAATCCAAAGAAAAATCCGCTAGTAGTTGTAGTTGGAACCCTCTATAATTTTTTCAGCAAGGTTTATCAGGCACATTATCTCAAAAATCTTTCAGATAACGAGCTCTCTTCCGCCCTTGGACTTCGTTCCTCTTATTTTGTAAGAGATTACAAACTAGCTCGCAAAAATTTTTCACTTTTGAAATCACAAGAAATTATTGCGCTATTAAAAGAGTACGATCTACGTTCGAAAGGAGTCGAGAATAATGGGACTACACCGGGTGAGTTGATGCGAGAAATGGTTTATCAGATATTGCATTAGCAGAAATATAGAAGAATTTTTCCTTATTCTAACAATCTCCTTAAATTAACAATTCCTAATTGGTAAAACGCATTGGTCGAATAAAATGCTTATATTTATTTACTGAAATAACAATTGCTAGACTAAATTTAACTTAATGGTTCTTAAAAAATTAGAGATAGTTGATTACCGAATATTTAAAGGGGAGCAAATAATTAGATTTCCAGAGAAGAATATTCCAGTAGTCTTTGTCGGTGTAAATGGAGCTGGGAAAACAACTGTTCTTGAAGCTATAATTGGTAGCCTATGGCTTTTTTATCATAGTATTAGTGGGAAAACAGGGATTGATTTAAGTCGATATGATCGATCAAATGTTAATATAAGTGCGGATGAATTTTCTAAAGTTATATTGGAATGGGAAGGAAAGGGAGGTGCAGAGCTAAGCACAGGTTTTGGAATTAGAAAAACAATAGACCCAAGCTATGAGTTTATTAACAATATTGGAATAAATAAAATTGGAATAAATGACATTGCAATAAATGACTATGTTCAAACTCTAAAAGGTGATGTTGCATTCTATAAAAATGAATCTAGTATTCCAATAATGGTTTACTATCCTGCGGAAAGAACTGTTTTGAATCCGTCTTTTAAAACTAAAGATGTTTGGCAAAGTAATCCTTTTGAAGCATTTGATAATGCATTTGACAGTGCGCTTAATTTTGATACCTTTTTTGAATGGTTTCGAATGACAGAAGATACAGAAAATGAAGTAAGACTAAATAAGGATAACACTTATTCCGATAAAGGATTAGATGCTGTCAGAAAAGCTATTATGGCTTTTTTAGAAAAGATTACAAAATTAAGGGTGAAAAGAACTAATCATGCCACTTTAATTTTAGAGAAATCAGGGGAAGAATATGAGGTAAACCAATTATCACATGGAGAAAAGACAGTAATAGCAATGGTTGGTGATTTAGCAAGACGGTTAGTTCTCGCTAATCCAGGAAACAAAAATCCATTAAACGGAACCGGCGTTGTCATGATTGATGAAATAGATCTTCATTTGCATCCAAATTGGCAAAAAACTATTTTGAAAAAACTAAGAACTACTTTTCCTAATATTCAATTTATATGCACTACTCATTCATCTTTGGTACTCAATCATCTTGACAAAAAATCAATCTTTTTATTAGAGGAAGGAATAATAACATCTTTGTCTGAAAAATTTGATGGATTCAATAGTTATGGTGCTGATATTGAAGATATATTGAAAATCGTACAAGGTGTTGAAAATACAATTCCTAAGGAAATTAAAATCGAAATTGATAAAATTTATGAAAAAATTGAAAACGGTGAAATTGATGTAGCTCAAGAAATCATAAGTAAATTAAAGCTTTTGACTGATCCTGATCAACCTGAAATAAAAAAGGCTGAAACGCAAATTAAGTATAAAAAATTAATGGGTAAATAGGATGAAATTTATATCTAAAACTAAACCGCCAGTTTCTTTTACTCAGTGGTTGTCTGACAATGATGTGGCGCTCAAAGAAAAAATAGATGATCCACAAACCACAGGCGATAATATCTGGTCCTTTTTTAAGGAAAGTACAAAAGTCTATGATGAGTTAAAGAATACATTAATTAAAGATCAAGGTTTTATTTGTTGCTATTGTGGGAAAAGGATTGAAGATGATCATAATACTTCAGTTGAGCACTTGCTACCTAAAAAAGCTCATAAAGCACTTACTTTAAACTTTGAAAACCTATTAGCTTCGTGTAAAGGAGGGAGTAAAAATAAAGTTCATAGTGTAAACAAGACTGAAAGCCTTTCTCAAATTGCACTTAATTTCGGAGTAGACGTAGAACACTTGGAAGATGTATATGTACATGTTGATGAGATAGAATTATTTCGAAAAAGGTATGATTTAGAAAATTTAAAAGCTGGTGATAAAATAGTAATCTTTCCGCAAGCAGATTCATCGGGACAACATTGTGATGTAAAGAAAGGTAGATGTCTTATTGATATTCATCCTCTACAAAGTGATTGTGATCAATATTTTAGCTATAGTTCAGATGGCAAAATTGTTGAAACAAATCAAAACGAAAAAACTGTTACAACATTAGGATTGAATTCCAACAGATACTTAAATCAACTTAGGTCGAAAGTTCAGGATGTCTCATTCTTACTCAAAGAAGAGTTAATTAAGGACTTTGAACATTCTCCTCTAGAATTTGAGAAAAATAGATTAAAATTAATTCAAAATCTAAATGACTTAATTTCACAAAACGGTATTTTTGACCCATTCGTATTCGTAACCATTTGGAACCTTAATAATTAATTACTCATTAGTACAATGCTCCCTGATTGTATTTCAAACAAACAATCTGGCCAAGTATAAACGAGTAACGTACCCTGAGCGAAGCCGAAGGACATCCTAATACCCCTCCGCCGCATCATCCCCTCGTACATCACCAGCACCTTCCAGCTTTCCATTTGGCAATACTAAGATCGCATCTACCCGTCCAATACCACCTCGCTTCTTGATGACATGACCTTTATTCTGAAGCTGCTTAATTAGCTCATCGCTAAAACCTTCGCGCTCAATGGAGATTTGATCGGGTAACCATTGATGGTGAAATCGTGGCGCGTTTACCGCCTCAGTCATAGTCATTTCATATTCAGCAACATTTATGAAAGTTTGAAAAACAGAAGTAATAATAGTAGAGCCACCCGGAGTACCGAGGACCATAAAGAGTTTACCATCCTTCAATACAATAGTCGGTGTCATTGAACTCAACATACGTTTGCCTGGAGCAATCGCATTTGCCTCAGCGCCTACCAAACCATAGAAATTGGGGACACCCGGTTTTGAACTAAAGTCATCCATTTCATTATTGAGTAAAAAACCGGCATCACTAACGACTGTTTTTGATCCATAGCCAGTATTCAAAGTAGTAGTCACCGAAACAGCATTTCCTTCAGCATCGACTATAGAAAAATGTGTGGTCTCCTCACTTTCATTGCCATTAAAAATCCCAGACTTAATCGTCTCACTAGATGTAGCAGAGAAGGCATTGAAACTTTTCATGCGCTTTTTGAGATAATCTTTATTTAAGAGTTTGTCGATTGGAACCTCCACAAAATCACTGTCTCCAAGATGAGTAGCACGATCGGCATAAACCCTGCGTTCTGCTTCAGCCATTACATGTATAGCTTCTTTGGAATGGAAGCCTAGGCCCTTTAGGTCAAAAGGTTCTACCATTTTCAACATTTGCATCAAAGCAATACCACCGCTGGATGGGGGAGGCATGGAGATAATAGAATAGTCTTTATAGTTGCCAGATATTGGCTCTCGCCAAACCGATTTATAATTTTTCAAATCTTCGAGACTAATGATACCATTGCCTGCTTTCATTTCAGCTACAATTTTTTTGGCAGTACTACCTTCGTAAAAACCTGTACGACCTAAATCTCTGATGAGTTCTAGGCTTATGGCTAAATCCTTTTGTTGCAATAAATCCCCAGCTTTCCAAGTGGTCTCTTTTACAAAGACAGGTTGAGTCGTATTGAGCCTTACAAAATCCGCTCTTTTTTCATTAAGATTCTTTGCTTGTTGTTTGGTAACTGCAAAGCCATTCTCTGCCAATTCGATAGCCGGTTGAATTAAATTCCGCATACTCATTCGCCCATACCGTTCGTGTGCTTTAAACATCCCATCCACCGCACCGGGAACACCAGCGGCCAGATGTCCATCCAAACTTAGCCGTGGAATCACGTTTCCATCTTTATCAAGGTACATATCTTTATGTGCTTTTTGTGGAGCTTTTTCGCGATAGTCTAGCGCATCTATTTTTCCTCCGCTAGTATGCACAATCATAAAACCACCGCCACCAATATTACCAGCAACAGGGTAAACCACAGCCAATGCAAACTGTACTGCGATGGCAGCATCGATGGCATTGCCTCCTTGTTGCAAAATTTCATTTCCGATTTTTGAAGCAAGTGGATGTGCACTTACCACCATTCCTTTTTCAGCAATAAAACTTTTTTTGTAGTCATAAATTCTTGAAGAATTCACTTTACAGGAAATCGTAAAACCTATGAAGATTAACACCAGTAAGGGTTTTAACAGAATTGAACCATTCGTAGTGTAGGGTAATAGTAGTTTGTTACACATAATTAAAATTATAAATTATTATTTTTTTGGTATGATGTTTGAAACCTTATATAATGAAATTAGTTAATAGTTCTTTAATAAAAGACTAGAGTAATAAATAAGTAATTCCCTCGCATTATGAGCACCAAATTTTTGAAAAGTAAAAGTAGTAAAGTTTTGTTGTTGATCATGCTTAGTATGCCAATAGTATTTTCGCAACTAATAGCAGGTTGTACTTATTCAAAACCATTGTCTGCAAAAGAAGTGGATATGGGAAATCTTTTAACTTGGTCTACTTCAGAAGAAATGTCAACAGATAATTTCCAAGTTCAAAAATCAGAAGACGGAATTTTATTTACATCCGTTGGAGAAGTTGCTGCGGCAGGAACAACAGAAGATACTAAGAGTTACCGATTTCTTGATCCAGCAATCGGAGATACCAAAGTGTTCTACAGACTTCTTCAGATCGATACTGATGGTCGAAGTGCTTTTACACACATTGCAGTGTTAAACAAAGAAAATAAAAACGATTACCTCATCACAATGATGGGTAATACAACTACTGAAAGATATTTCAATCTAGTATTAAACTCTAACATAACAGGTTTGATGAATTACAGAATTGAAAATCTAAATAAAAAAATGCTCAAAACTGGTGATGCCAATGTGATAGAAGGATCTAATCTTCTTTCTTTAGATTTGGATAAGTTACCGGACGATAAATACCTCTGTGTTTTTCAAATGAATGAAGAAGAAGAACACATCTACTTGGTGAAAGGCCAATTAGAACCGATGGTAGGAAAAGAATAATAGTTTGCAAGCTAGCCTTCAATGGTTACTAAAAGCAAATCAAGATACGAGAAACTCGCACACTGAATAACTGTGAAAACAGTAAGTGGCGATTCAAAGATTTGGTTATGTATTTTCATGGTTATGTTGTTGTGTCATCCCGATTTTTTCGAGATGGCACTTTTTTTTGCCCTAATATTAATTTCCAGTGATTAGCTAATTAAGCATTCTGAAATTAGAGATAGCTCCGCTAATCGTTATTCTTGATGTTCAATCTAGAAACAAGCAAAGCAACTTAGAGTAAAAAGTCACGTATACACATAAGCTTGGAGTCGTTTTTGATAGATATTTATAAGACCAGCAACTAAGTAATTATTTAATTCCTAATACTTAAAAATCGACTTATGAGATTTATTGTTTTATGTTGTTTTCTCTTTATTTCATCAACTGCCTTTTCTCAGATTCTTGTCAACAAAAAAGATATCAACAAAAGGGCAGTCAACTACCTTGAAGTTTGGGAAAAATATAATAAGGAAACTGAAAAGTTTTTCGCCATGGTTGACTACGGCCAGCTTGATGATAAAAATGATTCAGCAGGAATGAATCTAAAAATGACCAATGATCAAGGGCAGTACCTTGAGTTTAACGGTATCATTGACATCATCAATTATATGGCTCGCAATGGTTGGGAAGTACTTCATGTAAAAACCATTGATAAATACGAATCATACGTAATGAAACGAAAAGATGATATGATGACTCCTCAATTGTCAACCACAGAATAAAAAGACATTATTTGTCAAAGAACCTAAAAATATAGTTTGATTACCTAATCAATCTAGAGGTACACCATTCTCCATTTAGAAAACACCAACGTTTGTCCTTTTAATTAAGGGCAAGCGTTTTTTGTTTGTAATAATTAATTGTCAGACAATTGACTAGCAGGGCCAAAGCTTTATTTTAGAAAGGCTAGTTTCAATTTTTCCCGTATATTTGCTTACTTTCTCACTATTAATACCCATCATGACTAGGAATAGTATCTCAATCAATCAGCTTCTTATTCTATTGATTATCAGTAGTCTTATGTTTACAGTTTCTACATCCTGTTCAGATTTTAATCAAGAACTAGATGAAGAAGCTATCGAAAATGAATTGAAACCGAATGATTGGTTTTTTAGACAGAGAGCATATCCTCAAGGGAAAATTAATAAAACTGCCTACAAAGAAGCTATACGTAAACGATCTGTTTTGTTAAACACTCAGTCCCTACAGCGTGATGAAAATCCAGATTGGATTCAATGCGGTCCCTTCAATATAGGTGGAAGGTTAGTCGATGTCGAAATGTCTGCAACAAACAGCTCAACAATTTATATCGGTGCAGCTGCGGGTGGTATCTTTCGATCATACGATTTAGGCCAAAATTGGGAACCAATATTTGACGACCAAGCTTCTCTATCTATTGGCGATATAGCCATCGCACCTTCTGATCCTAATCTTATTTATGTAGGAACTGGTGAAGCCAACGCAGGTGGTGGTTCTCTTGCTTACGATGGCCTCGGTGTTTTTAAGTCAACGGATGCTGGCGATACTTGGACCGATACGGGACTCTCTGATGTTGGTTCGATTGGTAAAGTATTGGTAGACCCAAATAACCCAGATCATGCTTATGTAGCAGCTATGGGAGACCTTTTTGGTAATAATGCAGACCGTGGCGTCTATCGAACAGAAGATGGAGGTGCTTCTTGGACTAAATCACTTTTCTTAAACGATTCAACCGGAGCCATAGACTTGGCAATCCATCCAACAAATGGAGACATCATTTATGCTGCAACTTGGGAGCGTATTCGACGACCTTCTTTTCGTAAATATGGTGGCCCAGCTTCTGGTATTCATAAATCAACAGATGGTGGAAATACTTGGATCGAACTAACTGGAAATGGCCTGCCGACAAGCAATAAAGGTCGGATCGGTATTGCAATCGCCAACTCTAACCCTGATGTCTTGTACGCAGCTTATGCAGATGAAACAGGTTTTTTTAAAGGGCTTTACAAATCTATCAACGCGGGCTCAAACTGGAACCTTATGCCTGATCCTCCTACAAATAATTTGTACAGTTCCTACGGCTGGTGGTTTGGAAAAATATTTGTTGACCCTACAAACGAAGATGTACTCTTTCTCGCAGGAATTGATATGTTTAGATCTTTAGACGGAGCCAATTCCTGGGAAAACGTATCTTCAGGCTCATCTTTACATCCTGATCAACATGCTGTTTACATTCATCCGCTCGACCCAACGATGGTTTTAATCGGCAATGATGGTGGTCTGTACCTCAGCAATGAGAGTGGTGGACAAAGTACTTGGAATCATTTTGAAAATTTGCCCATCACTCAATTTTATACTTGCGAATTTGATGCTCAAAACCCTGAACGACTTTATGGTGGTACTCAAGACAATAGCTCAATGAGAACATTCTCTGGTGCTGCTGATGAATGGGAAATTATTTATTTTGGTGATGGCTTTGTTACCATGGTTGATCCGATTGATAATAGTTTTGTTTATACTGAATATCAATACGGCAACTTTGCGAAGTCAACAACAGGGGGAGCTCCCTTCAGTTTTTCTGGAGCACTAAATGGAATTAGTAACTCGGATAGAAAAAATTGGAACACTCCAGTCGTTTTTGATCCTTCTAATCCCTCCACACTTTTTTATGGATCTAATAAACTCTATCGCTCACTCAATCGGGCAGATTCATGGGCTCCAATTAGTGGAGACTTGACAGATGGGGGAGGGAATGGAAACCTTATTTTTGGAACCCTAACAACCATTGCCGTTTCTCCAGTTGACAACAATATTATCTACACAGGTGCTGATGACGGTTCTGTTAACGTAACCACAAATGGAGGGGATGATTGGACAAATATTAGCACAGATTTACCAACACGATGGATCAGTAAAGTGGAAGCGCATCCCACAGATCCTATGATTGCCTATCTCACAATTTCAGGCTATCGATACAATGATCCACTTCCTCATGTTTTTAAAACGAATGATCAGGGAGCTACATGGGAAAGCATTTCATCCAACTTACCAGACGTACCGGTCAATGATATTATTGTTGATGCGGATAATGAAGGCTGGATATATCTCGCAACTGATATCGGAGTTTTTGTCACTTTTACAGAAGGCGAAAACTGGACTTTGTTGGGCGAAGGTATGCCCAACACACCTATTGTAGATATCTGCTTACATCGTCCAACAAATATGTTACTAGCTGCAACTTACGGCCGTTCGATGTATAAGGCGAATTTAAAAAGTCTGACTTCTGTCAAAAATATTAACACCTCATTGGCCACATTGAAAATGAATGTTTTCCCAAACCCTATCACGCCTCTTTCAAAAATATACCTTGAACTAGATGAAAGTGAATTAGTAGAATTGCAAATCATTGATCAACAGGGTAAATTGTTGGCGACGATATTTAAAGGCACTCTACCTACGGGAAAACACGTATTCGACTTGCCAAGTTTGACACAATCCGCTACTTATTATTGCGTATTAATGAACGAAGGAAAGACACTTTCAAGGTCAATTCTAAATGTAAATTAATAGCAAAATGGATTAATGATTTTTATTCAATTGAAAACCAGTGATTAATAAGTTATCAAATATTTTATATCAAAAAAAATTAAAAGTAGTTTAATTAATATCTTTCCTTGTTCTATCTTTGTCTTAGCTGAACGACCAACATCCGTTGAGTTTATCAGTCCCACAATCACCAACATTCTGGTTTTATTCAAATCAGAAACTACCTAATTTTTAATCCTATACAAAATTGC
>CAKZUK010000022.1 GCA_937921775.1 uncultured Saprospiraceae bacterium | reverse complement strand
ATTTCTAAATTACAACTTCAGGTACTTGCGACGTGTGTTGAGACTGCATAGTGTAGATCAAGTAGATGGAATCCTAGCTGACTTAGGCGTTTCTTCTCATCAAATCAACCAGGCAGATCGAGGTTTTTCTTTCCGATATGATGCCATGTTGGATATGAGAATGAACCGAGAGACTGATTTTACTGCTGCTGAACTACTAAATACTTACAGCGCAGAAAAAATTCAACTGATACTAAGCAAGTACGGAGAAGTCCGTAACGCTAAGACCTTGGCCCAGACTATTGTTGCCGAACGAGCGAAAAAGCCTATTCAAACGACTGCAGATTTTTTGCTCATTATGAATCCATTGGTTCGAGGTAATCGAAACCGTTACTTGGCTCAGGTTTTTCAAGCCCTGCGCATTGAAGTAAATGATGAAATGGGGGCACTTGAGGATTTTATGAAAGCCTGTCTCGAAGTGCTCAAGCCAGGAGGAAGATTAGTAGTGATTTCTTATCACTCCTTAGAAGACCGAATGATTAAAAACTTTTTTAGAGCTGGAAACGCGGAGGGTGTTGTCGAAAAAGATTTTTACGGAAATATTGAGCGACCGTTTACAGCTCTCACGAAAAAAACAATTCTTCCAACAGAGGAAGAAATTAAAATAAACCCAAGAGCGCGTAGCGCAAAGATGCGAATCGGAATTAGAAGTAAGGACGATTAACGGCCTTGGATATTGAATAGAAGATCAAAAAATTAACTTGGACATTTGCAAGCATTTAGCTAAAGCTAAACGACGAAGGAAGTGTGATTTAGCTAAATGCTTGAGTGTAAGATGTCCAAATTTATTTTTTGCATAAAAGCACCAAAAAATTAACTTGGACATCTGCAAGCATTTAGCTAAAGCTAAACGACGAAGGAAGTGTGATTTAGCTAAATGCTTGAGTGTAAGATGTCCAAATTTATTTTTTGCATAAAAGGTATAATAAGGTTTAATAACGAGTGTAAGTGATACGAGAGGAGGACCCCCAAATCTCGGATCACAAACTCGAATAAAAGAGAATGGCAAAAAACAAAAAATCAATAAAGGAATACATGGCAGTGGGTAACATCAGTGCCGAACTTGTGCTTAAGAATTTTCCTTTTGTATTGTTCATTGGTTTTTTATTGATTGCTTACATAGCTAACGCACATTACTCTGAAAAGAAAGTACGACAAATTCAAAAAATGCAAAGCGAGGTTAAAGAACTCCGCTGGGAATATATGTCCATCAAAGCAAACCTAATGTTTAGCACAATGCAAACTGAGGTTGTAAAAGCGGTGGAGCCTTTGGGATTAAAACCCATAAACGGCAAACCTAAAAAAATTATGGTTTCTAAAAACAAGATTCAGTAAGGTGGCAGTAGATATTAGAAACGAAGTTTTAAGAAGAGTATACATGGTACTCTTTATGGTAGTGCTGATTGCGCTTGTCATTTTCGTGAAAGCACTGAAAATTACCATCACTGATGGTGAAAAATGGCGTGACAAAGGAAAAAATTTATACGTCGCTCATAAATCCCTTGAGGCAGAGCGAGGAAATATATTAACTGAAGACGGCAGCTTGCTGGCGACTTCACTTCCGTTCTTTGAAATACGATTTGATCTTAACTCTACTGGAATGTTAGAAGACGATTTTTACGATAATCTCGATTCATTATCGTACTGTCTGGCCAACTTTGTAGATAATTCTTATACCGTTGGTGGTATGAGGGACCGCTTGTTGCAAAACAGAGAAGCTGGACATCGAAACTTATTAATCAAACGCTCTGCTTCCTACTTGGAAAAAGAAATGATTAGCAAGTTTCCACTCTTTAATAAAGGACAGTATCGTGGAGGATTTAAAGTTGAACCTAAACCAAAACGACTAAGGCCTTTTAAGAGGTTGGCGCGCCGTACCATCGGAAGGGTCAAGGGAGTTGATAATCCTTTTGGTTTGGAAGCTCGTTTTGATGAATACTTAACCGGAGAAGAAGGTAAGCGCTACATGTTTCGAGCACCAAATAATACTTGGATTCCATTAAATGATTTGACAGAAATCGAACCTCAAAAAGGAGACGATATTGTTACCACCTTTGATATCAATCTGCAAAGTGCTGCACACGAGGCTTTACTACGTGGTATGAATTATCATCAGGCGGAGAGCGGAACGGCCATCTTGATGGAAGTAAAAACAGGAGCAATCAAAGCCATTGCCAATCTTGGTAAAACGGAAGATGGTTACTTCGAAGTTTACAATTATGCAATCGGGTCTAAATACGAACCCGGTTCAACATTTAAGTTGGCTTCGATCATGGCACTTCTAGAAGATGGACATATTGATCTTTACGATTCTGTGGCGATCAATAGAGGGAAAATGAAGTTCTATGAAGAAGAAATGTTAGATGCTTCGAAGGAGAGTTTGCTGCTAGATACAACTACTGTTCGCCGAGCTTTTGAAATTTCATCCAACGTTGGTATTGCAGGTTTAGTGAATAAATATTATGGTAATGATGATGAGGGCCAAGCTCGAAAATTCATCAAGCGCCTAAAAGAAATGAAGTTGCATCTACCATTAAATATCGAAATTGATGGTGAAGCTAGCCCATATATAAAAGAGGCCTATAGTAAAGAAGATAAATGGAGTGGTATCACATTGCCTTGGATGTCAATTGGTTATGAAGTAGAATTAACGCCACTTCAATTACTCAACTTCTTCAATGCAGTAGCGAATGACGGCCAAATGATGAAGCCATATATGGTTTCAGAAATACAACACTTTGGACACCCTGTACGAAAATTTAAACCGACAGTGATTGACCGTCAAATAGCTTCTCCAGAAACAATACGAAAAGCAAAAATATTGTTAGAATCTGTTGTTGAAAATGGGACGGCTTATAAACTGAAAACTTCTAAATACAAATTTGCAGGTAAAACGGGAACAGCCCAGATTGATTACCGAAAATTTGGAAGTAGAAGAGACGATGTAAAGCACTCTGCATCATTTGCAGGCTACTTTCCAGCACATGATCCAGTTTACTCTTGTGTAGTTGTTATTAGAAATCCAACACAAAATGGATTTTATGGAGGTGATGTTGCTGGACCGATATTTAGAGAAATTGCAGATAAATGTTTTGCACAAAAAATAGAATTGCATCGAGCACTAAACGAAAGACCAAAACCAACATTAGTAAGTAAGCAATTGCCAACTTATAGTGTAGGTAATCGAACTGACCTGATGAAAGCAATGGATTATTTGAATCTGCCTTATGAAACACACACTGATACGGATTGGGCAGTTTTGAAATCAGAATCGGATACACTCAATGTTTTTAAGCGAAGCATTTCAGAAGAAGTAATTCCAAACGTAGTTGGAATGGGACTTAGAGACGCACTTTTTATTTTAGAAAATCTTGGATTAGAAGTGGTGGTCAACGGAGTAGGAAAAGTAAGCTTACAATCAATAAAATCTGGAACTAAAGTCCAAGGGCAAACGATCAAATTGACTTTGAAATAAAAAGAGGTAACTCCTCACACTATACACTATAAAAAAGAAAGACGCAAGTCTTACGGACACTATTGAAACACTATAAAAAAAGGAAAGTAGAGAGATGGATTTGGAATTTTTCATCACATGCGGATTTCCGCGATCAAGTGATCTTCCCACTTCCAACTCCCCACTTCCAACTTTAACGAGGTAACTCCTCACACTAGGTACATTGTACCAAAACACTATAACTGAAAGCAAAGACGCAAGTCTTCCAGACCGCAATGAAACACTAAACAAAAGGTTTCGCAAAGAATGAAAACCCAGTTGTCATTTTGAGCGAAGCTGTCTACTCGGCATAGCTAGGTAGAGTCGAGAAACGTATTTATGAGGAAAACTACTCCTCACACTATGAACACTCTTTTTTGAGGCTAAGCCCTCACACTATGAACACTATTTTTTCTTTTTTGAAACACTATTAAAAAGATGAATAATTAAAGAGTTCAAGGATTGAGGACGGAAAACAGAAGTTGCCACTAGCGTAAACCCGCAATCGCGTTGAGTTTAGGTTTGTAGAAAACTTCCGTCTTCCGTCTCCGATCTTCTGTCTCTTATCTTTCATCAAAACTTAAAAGACATTTGCAGTCCCTTAAAAACATACTCGCAAAACTAAAAACGCAATCCACTCAAGGTAATTTAGAGCGTAGCGTCAAGAGCATCATTTTTGATTCTCGTAAAGTCGAAAAAGATAGCCTCTTTGTTGCCGTGAAAGGAATCCAATCCGATGGCCATCGATTTATCGAATCAGCTATTGAGAAAGGTGCCACAACAATTGTTTGTGAATCACTACCAGAAAAACTAGACCAAACGGTCACCTTCATCCAAGTCGATGACAGCGCCGAAGCTCTCGGGCTTTTAGCTAGCGCATTTTACGACTTCCCATCGAAGAAATTAAATCTGATAGGTATCACGGGCACAAACGGAAAGACAACTACTGCCACTTTGCTGTACAAGTTGTTTTCCGAATTAGGATTTAAAGTTGGATTAATTTCCACTGTAGAAAATAAGATTGGCAAGAAAGTTTTGTCAACAAAATTTACCACACCGGATGCGGTGTCATTGAATGCATTGATTGATGAGATGGTGGAACAGGGCTGTGATTATGCCTTTATGGAGGTGAGTTCACACGCAATCAGTCAGCATCGAATCGCAGGTGTCCATTTCGTAGGTGGCGTTTTTACAAACCTCACACATGATCATTTAGATTATCATAAGACCTTTAAAGATTATCTACTTGCGAAAAAACGATTCTTTGACAATTTACCAAAAGAGAGTTTTGCTCTGATTAATATCGATGACAAAAACGGTAGAGTGATGGTGCAAAATACCAAAGCTCATATTAAAACCTATGCGCTTCGAAATTTAGCAGACTTTAAAGCAAAGATTCTTGAAAACAACTTAATGGGCTTGCACCTGTACTTAAACGATACGGAGTTGTTTAGTCGACTCATCGGAGAGTTCAATGCCTATAATTTGTTGTGTGCATATGCTGTTGCTTCTTTGCTTGACGCAAATGAAGATGAAATGCTCCCAATTATTAGTAATCTACAAACTGCTGAAGGCCGTTTCGATTACATACAAAATCAGGAAAGTGGAATAACAGCAATCGTGGATTATGCACATACACCCGATGCACTCGAAAAGGTGTTGTCAACTATCGATCACTTGCGTACCCGAAAGGAAAAAGTAATCACAGTGGTAGGTTGTGGAGGAGATCGGGATAAAACTAAAAGACCAGTGATGGCGGCCACTGCTTGTAAATATAGCGATCAGGTTATCATTACTTCGGACAATCCTCGAACAGA
Organism: uncultured Saprospiraceae bacterium; assembly: GCA_937921775.1. Classification (GTDB taxonomy): domain Bacteria; phylum Bacteroidota; class Bacteroidia; order Chitinophagales; family Saprospiraceae; genus CALGLS01. The sequence goes on along the minus strand of CAKZUK010000022.1, from coordinate 44,735 downwards.
GGATCCCGAAACCATCATAAAAGAAATGGAGGCAGGTATTCCAGCTTCCGCAAAAAGAAAAGTGCTTTCAATCACAAACCGATTGCAAGCCATACGAACAGCCTGCCAAATGGCGTCCAAAGGAGACATCATCTTAGTAGCAGGCAAAGGTCACGAAAAATACCAGGAAATAAATGGTGCTCGACATGACTTTGATGATAAAGCAGTTTTGAAAGAAGCAATGAAGTCATAAAACTGCCACTGCGATTAAAGATTCACTGCAATTGTAATTGCAACTTTAATTGCCATTGAATAACTATTATCATTCTCAGATTCACTGGGCAGCAGTAAGTAGATTCTTTTTCTGCTTCTGCTGCACTTTTTGAGAACTTAAAATATACTTGAGCTCAATTTCGTTGCTTGATTAATGGGGTGAAATTCTAATCCCTCAAGCAAATAAAATGAGCCAGACTATCGGCAAAAGAAACGGGACTATAGGAAGGTCCTAAAATTAAACAAGACCAAAAAACAAAATGGTCAAATTGAGAAAACAGCTATACTAACACATGCTCTACTGGATTTCTAAACTATTCACAGAAAATGGCGAGTCAACTTGGCGCCTATTTGAGTACCTAACCTTTAGGGCTGCGTTAGCAATTATTCTCTCCTTGATTATTTCTATGTTATTTGGTGGACGGATTATTAAGTTCTTGCAGAAGTTGCAAGTAGGTGAAACCGTTAGAGACCTTGGCTTAGCAGGACAAAAAGAAAAGGAAGGGACTCCAACGATGGGAGGTATCATCATCATCATGGCTATCATCATCCCTTGCCTTTTAGTGGCAAAACTTGATAATGTATATATCCTGTTGATGTTATTGTCGACAACTTGGATGGGCATCATCGGATTTGTTGATGATTATATTAAAGTATTTAAAAAAGATAAAAAAGGACTTAGTGGAAAGTTTAAAATATTAGGACAGGTCGTGCTAGGTCTATTGGTGGCTGTTACTATGTTGATGAGCCAGGAAGTAGTGGTGCGAATGGAATATAGTGAAGCTGATAAGCTTGGATATAAAAACGAAATAGTTAATCAGTTCCAGTCAAAAGTGACTGGAGATACTATGGTAGACGTAAAGACAACATTGACAAACGTTCCTTTTATAAAAGCGAAGTTTTGGGATTACTCCAAACTACTTCCTTTCCTAAAAGGAAATGCTAAGGATATGGCGGGAATTATATTTATTCCTTTCGTGATCATAGTCGTAGTTAATGTTTCAAACGCTGCTAATTTGACAGATGGAATTGATGGTTTAGCCACGGGAGTGAGTGCAATTATTGGTGCTACACTCGGTATACTTGCTTATGTGTCAAGTAACGCCGTCGCAGCCGATTATCTTAATATTTTGTATCTGCCGGGAACGGAGGAGTTGGTGATTTTTTCAGCTTGTTTCCTCGGAGCCTGTATTGGTTTTCTTTGGTATAATGCTTTTCCTGCACAGATTTTTATGGGAGATACTGGAAGTCTAACCATCGGAGCGATCATAGCAGCTATGGCCATATTGTTAAGAAAGGAACTATTGATACCAATACTTTGTGGAATCTTCCTTGCGGAAAATTTATCCGTGATGCTACAAGTAGGCTACTTTAAATATACAAAGAAAAAATACGGCGAAGGACGACGAATATTTTTAATGTCTCCCTTGCATCACCACTATCAGAAGAAGGGAATGCACGAGTCGAAAATAGTTAGCCGGTTTTGGATTGTGGGAATACTATTAGCAGTACTGACAGTTATTACATTAAAAATTAGATAAATGACGGAACAACATTATTTGCTGTTTTCTTATTTTTAGAAAATGCAAAACAGAAAGCACCAAATAATTCCGTTAAACTACTTAGTAAAAAAGAATAAAATAAAACAACCCCAAAAAATAGGTAATAGACTTAAAACATACTACAAACTGCCTGTTTTTTTAACTTACTTTTTTGGTTAAAAAAGGCGCCTTAAAAAAGCGACCATGCAAAGAGAAAACAAACCACGAGAAGCTGTAAAATTACAGCGTAAACTAAATGATTTAAACTCAAAAAACTTAAATCAAAAAACAAAGAAAAATACACACTCTTTTATTCTCAATCATAAAGAATTGTTGGAAAAGAGAACGGACAGAATAATAAATTAGCGAATTACTAAACAACCTTTATATAGGTTATTCCTTGCGCTTTAATAAATGAACAAAGGCATTTATGAAATCGATGAAAGTAGTTATACTTGGAGCAGGAGAAAGTGGAGTAGGAGCAGCGCTCTTAGCCAAGAAGAATAGCTATGAAGTTTTTGTTTCTGACTTTGGAGAAATAGGAAAAGAATTTAAAAAGGAACTAAACGCTAATAAAATTGCTTTCGAAGAAGGCAAACATACTGAAGAAAAAATATTTGAAGCAGATCTCATTATCAAAAGTCCGGGGATACCAGATAAGGTACCAGTGATTCAGGAAAGCCTGAAACGTGGAATTAATATCATCTCCGAAATCGAATTTGCTGCAAAATATACCGAAGCCAAAATCATAGCGATTACTGGTAGTAATGGGAAAACAACAACGACTAAGCTAATTTACCACTTGCTTAAAACAGCAGGAATTGATGTCGGATTAGGAGGGAACATCGGTTTTAGTTTTGCCCGCTTACTCGCTCAGCATAAGCAACATGCATTTTATGTGTTGGAATTGAGCAGCTTTCAACTGGACAACATTCAAGCGTTTCGACCTGATATAGCCATATTGCTAAATATCACGCCGGATCACATGGATCGTTACGATTACAAACTGAGTAATTACGTGCAGTCAAAGTTCAGAATCATGATGAATCAGCGACCTGGTGACTTGTTTATATACAATATTTCGGATGTAAACATTAACCAATCCATGACTGGTAGAAGCATCAAAATGGATACCGTCTCTGTCAGGCAACATGAGTTCTTTGAAAACGAAAAAATTGAAGTGGAGGGCCATGCATTCAAAATGTCGGAGAGTAGCCTTAAGGGACCACACAATTATTTCAACGCAACCTGTGCAATCATTGCTGCTCTAAAAGTTGGAGTAGTTCCAAAGTTGATACAAAAAGCATTAAAGACATTTACTAACGATCCACACCGATTGGAAGTAGTCGCAAACATCAACGACATTGAATTTATCAATGATAGTAAAGCGACCAATGTTGACGCTGTTTATTATGCATTACTTGCCATGAAAAAACCAGTTGTTTGGGTGGTAGGAGGAATCGATAAAGGAAACGATTACCAATTAATTGAAAAATTGGTGAAAGAAAAAGTAAAAGCTATCGTTTGTCTTGGGCTTGATAACAAAAAACTGTTTGACTTCTTTGAGGGAACTACAGCAGAAATGCTAGAGACACAAAGTGTACTAGAAGCCGTAAAGATGTCAATAGAGTTTGCTGAAAAAGGCGATGTGGTTTTATTATCACCGGCTTGCTCAAGTTTTGATTTGTTTAAGAATTATAAAGATAGAGGAGATCAGTTTAGAGAGACGGTGCAATTATTTGTGAATTAGAGTGGAATAGTTGGAAACTATTGAGTTGGAAGTCGGAAGACCGAACTTTCTCTATAATGCGGTTTCACGAATGCGGGAACTTCCGACTTTCTTAAAGCAGAGGAAACAGAGCATTGGTAGAAAAGGAATGTATTTAATATGTAGTCATTCTTTTATAAATTTCGTGGTCAGCGCTAAAATGAAAGCAAAAGCGACCAAAGGAAGCCTTGATTTTATTTTAGCGCTGACTTGTAGCACGGAATTTTTCAAAGAATTTTAAATATGATTTATGTCAATAGGAAATAAAATATACGCAGGACTTAGAGGAGATCGAACCATTTGGATGGTGTTGATCCTGCTATCGATATTTTCATTGTTGGCAGTATATAGTGCAACCGGATTGTATGCCTACCAAAAGTATGGAGGTAACATGGAAGCAGCTTTGTTCAAGCACCTAGTGTTTTTGAGTGGCGGATTGTTTTTGACTTACATCTGCTACACCTTACACTATCGGCAGTACATGCGAATATCACCAATTTTGTTGATTATTTGTATACCCTTGTTGGTGTATACTATAGGGTTTGGAGTAGAAGTAAATGAGGCAAAACGATGGGTTGAAGTACCTTTTATAGGCTTAACCTTTCAAACATCTGAGTTTGCAAAACTCGTTTTGATCATCTATGTTGCACGCGCTATTTCTGCTAAACAAGAATATATTAAAGATTTTCAATCTGCATTTTTGCCGATCATTGTACCGATTCTAATTATCTGTAGTTTGATTGCACCATCAGATTTATCATCAGCCATGTTATTGTTTTTTGTAACCATAGGAATGATGTTTTTAGGAAGAGTGGCGTTGAAATATATTTTGCTTTTGATATTTCTTGGAGTTGTGGTTTTTGCCATGCTAATTATCATCGGTCAGGTATATCCGGACTTGGTAAGATCGGCAACCTGGATTACAAGAATGCAAGAGTTTATGGATGCGACATCTGATGGAAGTTATCAAATTGTTCATTCAAAAATTGCCATTGCAGATGGAGAAATATTTGGAGCAGGTCCTGGTAACAGTGTAATGCGAAATTATCTTCCGGCACCATACTCAGATTTTGTATTCTCCATCATTTGTGAAGAGTACGGTTTGGTGGGAGCTTTTGTAACCTTGAGTTTGTACGTCTTGCTTTTCTTCAGATGTGTAGGAGTAGTGACACGAGCACCAAAAGCATTCGGCGCCATGTTAGTAATGGGATTAGGACTTTTATTGGTTGGACAGGCATTAGCCAATATGGCCGTAGCCGTAGATCTAGTTCCAGTGACCGGATTGACCTTGCCTCTCCTAAGTATGGGAGGAACGTCCATTATGTTTACTTGTATCGCTTTTGGAATGATACTAAGTGTAAGTCGATACATTGAAAAAGCAACGTAGTGGCTAAGCGTAAAGATTGTGAAATCCGTCTGGCATGCCTGTTTAGTTAGTGAGATAGATAGAGTAAGTACTTCTCAGGAACGGCCAGTGATTGTTGAGCTGAGAGTTAAAAAAAGAAATGATTAACAAAGTAAAAAATAAAAAGAAAGTAATCATAAGCGGCGGTGGTACCGGAGGTCATGTCTTCCCAGCCATAGCCATTGCAAACGCATTAAAGCGAAAAGATAAGAATATTGAAATATTGTTTGTTGGAGCGAAGGGAAAACTGGAAATGGAAAAAGTACCGAAAGCGGGCTATCCTATAGAAGGGCTTTGGATCAGCGGAATACAACGAAAATTGACACTTCGAAATTTAATGTTTCCCTTTAAGCTCATTAGTAGTATACTAAAGGCTAGGCGAATTATTAAGAACTTTAAACCAGATGTGGTTGTAGGAGTAGGGGGATATGCTAGTTACCCCGTGATGTCACAGGCAAGTTGGAAAGGTATTCCGACACTGATTCAGGAGCAAAATTCCTACGCCGGTGTCTCCAATAAAATGCTGAAATCAAAAGCAGATCGGGTATGTGTAGCTTACAAAAATATGGAACGCTACTTCCCGGAAGATAAAATAGTAATGACGGGAAATCCAGTTCGTAAAGATCTACTGGATGTTGCCGATAAAAGAGAAGAAGGCCTTAAGTATTTTGGGCTCGACCTCAACAAAAAAACAATTGTACTGATCGGAGGATCACTGGGGGCTCGCTCGCTAAATGATAGCATGGCTACCAATGAAGATTTCTTTAAAGAAAATCCGGATATACAAATCCTGTGGCAAGTTGGTAAATTGTATATCGAAGAGTTTTCACAAACAGCGACCTCAGCCTTGCCAAATGTGAAAGCGCAAGCATTTATTGACAGAATGGATTTAGCTTACGCAATGGCAGATGTAGTTGTCTGTAGAGCAGGTGCTCTGACTATTTCAGAGTTATGTCTTTTAGGAAAACCTGCAGTTTTAGTTCCTTCTCCAAACGTGGCGGAGGATCACCAAACCAAGAATGCCATGGCACTCGTAAAAGAAAATGCCGCTATTTTGGTGAAAAATGAAAACGCAAAAGACATGCTTCAAGGAGCTATGCGAATACTTGAGAATGAAACGCTTAAACAGCAACTCACCATCAATATTCAGCAATTGGCCCGACCAGATGCGGCAGATGATATAGCGGATGAGGTAATAAAATTAATCATTCTTTAAGATTGGGTTCTCCACGGGATTTATTAAAGAACCAAATTAATAAAGTAAAGACGGATAAGTTCTTCCTTGGAACGAAGGGCTAGAAGGGCAAGCAAGACAGTCAAAACTAATTGATAATCAATAAGAAAGAAGTGACAGGCATTAAATAGAAAAAAGCCTAGAACGAAAAAGTTATATACGAATTAATTCATATAAAAATTACGGCACATACTTTGATATATAAGACTGATAGACAATTTATTATAAAATACAAAATAATTGAATTGAAAAATTGTCTAATATTTAAATGGAGTTTTAAACAACTTCAATATCAAAGTGCCATAAAAATAACCTTCTGTAATAAGCCGTAAAAAGCATCATTATTATAGAAACATAAACAAGGGTAGTTTGAACTTAGAAAATCTCCATAGGGTATATTTTATAGGGATAGGAGGAATCGGGATGAGCGCTCTTGCGAGATACTTCAATGGTAGAGGTGCGGAGGTGTTTGGTTATGATAAAACAGAAACAAGGCTGACCAAAACGTTGGTAAGCGAAGGAATGAAGATTCATTATGAGGATGACCTGAAGAATATTCCAGATCAAGTTGATTTGGTTGTTTATACCCCAGCAATTCCAGATTCTCACCGAGAATTACAGTATTTCCTAACAGAAGGATACCCTGTAAAGAAACGGGCAGAAGTTTTAGGAATCATCAGCCGAAATTTGAGAACAATAGCAGTTGCAGGAACACATGGTAAGACAACGACTAGTTCGATTGTAGCGCATGTGTTACGCACAGGAGGAATCGACTGTACGGCCTTTTTAGGCGGCATCGCCCAGAACTTTAATTCCAACTTTGTTTGGGGTGAAGATGATTGGGCAGTAATCGAAGCAGATGAATATGATCGTTCCTTTTTACACCTGACACCAGACATCGCTATCGTACTTTCCATGGATGCAGATCACTTGGATATTTACGGTGAACATGATGCACTGAAAGCGACTTTTACTGAGTTTGTTTCACAGACAAAAGAGGGAGGTAAAGTGTTAGTAAAAAGTGGACTGCCTTTACAGAATGGTTCAAAAGAAATCGTTACATTCGGGATAGAATCTGGCGACTATTCTGCTACTAATTGGAAAGTAAAAAATGGTCTTTCTACATTTGATGTAAAATCGCCAAACAACAATATCTCAGATGTGCAATTTACCATGGCTGGTAAGCATAATTCTGAAAACGCGATGGCCGCAATTGCTGTCGCACAACTATTAGGAATAGAACAAAACACTATAAAAAAAGCATTGGCTTCATTCAAAGGAATAAAGCGACGATTTGAAAAAATTTACGAAAACGAGCAAGTGGTTTATATCGACGATTATGCACACCATCCTACAGAGCTTAATGCTGCTATTAATGCAGCAAGAACGCTTTTTCCGGATCGCAAAATCACCGGTATTTTTCAACCACATCTCTACTCGCGAACACAGGACTTTGTTGACGAATTTGCAGCAGCTCTCGATAGTCTAGATCAAATTCTACTCATGGATATTTATCCTGCGAGAGAATTGCCAATCGAAGGAGTAAGCAGCAAGATCATTTTTGAAAAAATGAAAAATACAAATTGCACTTTGGTTACGAAAGCGACCTTGATGCAAGAATTGAAAAACAAAGAACTAGATGTACTGCTCACTTTGGGTGCGGGCGATATCGATACTTTTGTACAACCTATTAAAGCAATGTTAAATGAATAGGGATACACAAAGATTATTGAAGCGATTGCTTATTATCGCCACATTATTTCTGATCGCTGCACTGATCGTTTGGACGGTGCAAAAGAAAGAGCAGAAGAAGGCACGCGATATGGTGGTTAGCATCGAGCGATTAGAAAACGGGCATACCTTGATTTCGGAGGTAGACGTCAAAGAAAAATTGCTAAGGAGCTTCGCTGTAAGCCTTGTCGGATTGCCATTAAGTGCAATTGATATGGAAAGGGTAGAGGAGGTTTTGGAAGATGATCCTTTTGTATCCTCTGCTGAAGCTTATGTAGATGCGCAAAATGTAATATTCATCAACTTGAAACAAAGAGAACCCTTATTGAGGGTGATCGATGATAACGGACTTAATTACTATTTAGATAAAGAAGGCAAAAAGATGCCTCTGTCAAAACACTTTACAGCAAATGTCATGGTTGCCAACGGAAACATTCCACCACATGTGGAAAATTTTCTAAAGCGCCGTAAACACGCACTGCGAGATTTATTTGAACTAACGAACCGAATTCTGAGCGATGATTTCTTACAAGCAATGATCGAACAGATTTATGTAACTGAAAAAGGAGATTATATCCTTACCCCGATACTAGGAAGCCAGAAAATTATTCTAGGACCATATGAAAACATTGAAGATAAATTTTTTAGACTAAAAGCTTTCTATGCCGAAGCTGTCCCTTACACAGGATGGAAAAGGTATAAAACGATAAATTTGAAATTTAAAAACCAGGTAGTTTGCAAAAAACGCTAATTAACAGGAGGGAATACATATTCTATGTTACCTGTGAAGAGTGATCGCAACTACCAACACTATTAAAACTATACTATGATGGAAAACTTTGGTAACAAAAACGAAAATCCAATAGTCGTTGCGCTTGACATCGGAACCACTAAAGTTTGCGCTATTGCCGGTCGTAAAGACGAACACGGTAAAATTGAAATTCTTGGAGTTGGTAAGGTAGAGTCTGCCGGCGTAACTAGAGGTGTTGTATCCAACATCGAAAAAACAGTAAAGGCAATCAAAGATGCGGTTGCTGCAGCTGAACGTAACTCTGGTGAAGAAATCAAAATAGTGCATGTTGGAATTGCTGGCCAGCATATTAAAACTTTACAGCACCGTGGTATTCTTACTCGCGACAACGATTTGAACGAAATTGATCAAAAAGATATTGATCGCCTAATCAAGGATATGTACAAATTAGTACTTCCTCCAGGTGATAAAATTCTTCACGTTATTCCTCAGGAATATACAATTGATAACGAGCAGGGGATCACTGACCCAATCGGTATGTCAGGTGTACGTTTAGAGGCTAACTTCCATATCATTACAGGCCAAATCACAGCCTCAAACAATATCTACCGCTGCATCGAGCGCGTTGGATTAAAGGTTGCTGAAATGACACTGGAGCCAATCGCATCTGCATCATCTGTACTTTCAGATGAAGAGAAAGAAGCAGGTGTAGCACTGGTTGATATAGGAGGAGGTACAACGGATATCACGATTTTTCAAGAAGGTATTATCCGCCACACGGCAGTGATTCCTTTTGGTGGCAACGTGATTACTAAGGATATAAAAGAAGGTTGCACTGTAATGGAGCAGCAAGCAGAAAAACTGAAAGTTAAATTTGGTTCAGCATTGTCTGAAGAAGTTTATGACAATAGAATTATCACCATTCCTGGCTTGAAAGGCCATGATCCTAAGGAGATCTCTGAAAAAAACCTGTCTATGATTATTCAGGCAAGAGTCGAAGAAATTTTGGATTATGTGGTTTGGGAAATTCGTCGCTCAGGTTATGAGAACAAATTGATCGGTGGTATCGTATTAACAGGTGGAGGTTCTTTATTAGCGCACATCGAGAAGTTGGCTGCCTTTCACACAGGTTTCAGTACACGTATCGGAATGCCAATCGAACACTTGGCTCACGGTTATACTGAAAAGGTTTGTAGCCCAATTTATTCAACTGCAATCGGATTGCTAATTGAAGGCATTCAGAACGTTGAATCCGGAAAGGTCGTATACACTGTTGTAAAAGAAGAAGTGCCAGTTACTGTCGACGCCATTATGGAAGAAGAACCAGTTGCTGTAGACGAAAAGGAATCGAAATGGTACGAGCAACTCTTTACTAAAACGAAGCAGTGGTTTGAAGCTGAACACGATACAGAATTCTAGGCACTAGATGCAAGATGCTGGATCACGTCTAACGTGTACACCCGCAATCGCTAAGGTCGAGTACATTCAGCAACAAGCATCCAGAATCCAGCAACCAGTAAGAAATACTAACTAATTTTAACATACTAGATTTATTTTAAACAGAATCTTGAGAAACAAATTTTTAATTCATTAAGTAGCTTTAATAATCCTAACTAGTTATTAAAGAACTTGACCTCTAAATTTTCTAATTATGCTATTTGATTTACCAAAAGAAGAAGGATCAATAATTAAGGTAATAGGTGTTGGTGGAGGCGGAAGTAACGCTGTAACCAACATGTTCAGACAAGGTATTGTTGGCGTTGATTTTGCCATCTGTAATACCGATAATCAAGCGATGGAACTAAGCCCTGTTCCTACTCGAATTTCACTTGGCCCAGAACTAACTGAAGGCCGTGGTGCAGGTTCAAGACCCGCTATCGGTAAGCAAGCCTGTGTCGAATCTATTGAAGAAGTAAAAACATTTTTGTCCAATAATACCAAAATGTTATTTGTCACTGCCGGTATGGGTGGTGGTACCGGTACTGGTGCTGCTCCTATCATTGCGAAAGCTGCGCAGGAGATGGATATCCTAACGGTTGGTATCGTAACCCTTCCTTTCACATTTGAAGGACGCAAGCGTACTTCTCAAGGTGGAGAAGGATTGGAAGAACTAAAGAAAAACGTGGATACACTGATCGTAATATCTAACGATAAATTACGTCAGATTCACGGAAACCTATCTTTATCTGAAGCATTTTCAGAAGCGGACAACGTATTGACTACAGCTGCCAAGGGTATTGCTGAAATCATCACTGTTGCTGGTTATGTAAACGTGGATTTTGAAGATGTAAACACAGTAATGCGCGACAGTGGTGTAGCTATCATGGGTACAGCTGAAGCGGAAGGTGATGATCGTGCAAAGCGCGCAGTTGATGATGCCTTGAACTCACCATTGTTGGAAGACAATCACATTAGAGGTGCTCAGCACATTCTATTGAACATATCTTCTGGAACTAAAGAAGTAACAATGGATGAAATTTTCGAAATCACTGAATTTGTACAAGAAGAAGCTGGATTTGGTACCAACCTTATCTGGGGTAACTGCTTTGACGAATCACTAGGTGAGAAGATTTCTGTAACTGTTATTTCAACTGGTTTCGAACACAAAGAAAAGAACGTAGAAGTTCCTACTGAAGAAAAAGTACGTGTTTCATTAGATGACGAACAATCTAAGCAAGCAGGTTTTTATGAAGTAGGTCACAATGAAGGCGAAGGTGCAAAAACTGTAGAGTTTGATGATCTTCGTGAGTCATTTACAAAACACAATCGTAATAGTCAATCGTCTTACTCTTATGACGAGCCATATGTAAAGGATGAAGACAAGAAGAGAATGGATGAGGAGCGTAGAATCCAACAGGAAATGGATCGCCTAAGAAGAGAGCAGGCAAGATTACGAAATTCAAACGTGAAATTAAACAATCCTAACACGGTGAATGATTTGGAAAATCAACCAGCATACCGACGTCGTCGAGTTAACTTGGATGATGTACCTCATTCGTCAGACATGGAAGCATCAAGATGGACGATCGGTGAAGAAGAAGAGCTGCGTTCAGATAATGCTTTCTTGCACGACAAGCCGGATTAGTAGTACTTAGTCACTTTAAAATATTTTATTGAATTGGGTTTAGACGTACAACCCTTGGTTTTGCGGGAGTAAATCTCATCCCTATTCTCTCATAAATAAAGACTTTTGGTAAAAATTAGTATAGTTAGAATTTCTTTAAATGGGGTGCTCTTATTGAGCGCCCCATTTTTTTGGTATAGGGCAAAGTGTTTCCACCAAGACACTTTGGATACTTCTGTGATAATTAGTTTATCCTTTTGAGAAACAATCAACTTGGAATAGTCCTTTCTTTGTAAGGCATTACAAACATAAGTTATTAACCATTCCGCACACAACTAATGAAAATGAAAAATTCAATATTAATTATCGGAGCTATATTCATGATGAGCTTTTTTGCTCAAGGGCAAATGATTGATAACGCTTTTTTCCAACAAGCAGACAAGATTTTAAAACAGTATGTCCAAGATGGAAATGTAGATTATAAAGGAATTGGAAAAGACGCTGACTTTAAGGCATTAATAAATACCATTGCCATTAGTTATTACCATAAACTAGATGAAAAGACTAAACAAGCTTATTTGATTAATGCATACAATCTTTTGGTTATCAACGCTGTGGTGAAAAACGGAATCCGTAGATCGGTACAAGAAAAGAGTAGCTTTTTTGATGCTAAAAAAAATGTATTGAATGGTACGAAAGTAAGTTTAAACTTCATTGAGAAAACACTTTTATTGAAAAAGTATAATGATCCACGCTTTCACTTTGTATTGGTCTGTGGTGCTTTGGATTGTCCGCCCATTACCAATTTTGCCTATATGCCAGCTACTCTGGAGAATCAGTTGGAAACTCAAACCAGAGCTGCTATGAATGATCCACAGTTTATTCGTGTTAATAAGACAGCAAAGCGACTTAGTTTATCACAAATTTTTTCCTGGTATTCATCTGACTTTGGAGCTAGCAAAAAAGAGGTTTTAGATTTCATTAATAGCTATAGAACAGAGGCCGTTCCAACCAATTATGCAAGTGATTATTATGATTACGACTGGGGATTGAATAATGTTAAGAACATTGATACATCATCCATCCAAGCTAGTAGTAATAGTGCCAATAGTGCACGCTATGTCGTTTCAGCAGCGATTCCTAAAGGAGGGATTGAAGCGAAAATTTTCAATAATTTATATACTCAAAAAACACGTTCAGCACCAGATGGAGACTTTAATAGTCGGTCTAATTTTTTTACAACATCTCTTAGTTTTTTATATGGTTTTACGGGGCGTTTTAATGCTGGCTTTGATTTGCGCTACCGTCGCGTTAGCAACACCGAGGCTGATACTTCACCATTAAATGTATTGACTAATAAAGCTGATAGTCGCCGGCATGGTTTTACAAATGTAGGACCGAAAATCCGTTGGGCTCCATTTCAACAATTAGAAAATTTTTCCATTCAAAGTGCCTTCACATTTCCGATTGGAGATGATCTAGAGGGAACAGATTCTAAACCTTATATTGATTGGGATGGTGCGTTCTGGAATACACAGTTCTTTAATGATTTCTCAATTGGATCTTCTTTTTCTATTTTTACAGAAGTAGATTTCTTATTGGAAGATATTGGTAAGAAATCAGAAGGAGATTTGAATCGATTTTCGACGCCAGTGACTACTATCTTTAGTTATTTTCCTAACCCTAAAACGACCTTTTATGTCTTAGGAAATTATTCCCCGTATTGGCAAAAAGATTATGATTATTTTGCGCAAGCAGGGATTGGTGCTAAATATCAAGTGACAACAAATTTCGAAATTGAAGCCCTATACTCTGCTTTTACCAATGAGTTTTTATCAGAGAACAATGGCCGAGCTTCTACCTTTAATATAGGAGTACGGATATCGAGATAATCGTTTAACGAATAGCTAAAGTTTAGGGATGCGGCCTAAATAACTGTCCGATTAGAGAGGTAAACAGTTGAGCTATATTTCTCGAAAAAGCCTCGTCATAGCTCGCTATGCCTACGTTTTTTCGATCATCTAGCTCAATATTTACGAGCTCAAATCGGACAGTTATTTAATCCTTATCCCTTAAGAACCTAGATTATTAAATGAATCAAATAAAAGGTAGCTTATTTATACTTGTTTTTCTCTTCACCATGCTAACTGGGACGAAGGCTGCCGCACAGCACCTTATTTCCAATATTGAAATCAATCCATTAAAACGAACACAACAAGATTATTTGTTTCGCTTTATTGATTCAAAAGTAGGGGAGTCGATTGATTTAGAAAAACTAGATAATGACCTCCAACGGTTAAAAAATTTAAATGCCATTGTCAATGGAAGCTATACACTTGATACCATTAATCAGCAAGTCGATATTCAGTTTCATTTGCAGGAAGGATTGACCTTGTTTCCGTTGATAAACTTTGGAGGAGTCAAAGGGAATTTTTGGTATCAAGTCGGTATAAATGACGACAACTGGCAAGGACGAGGACAAAAGTTGACCGTATTTTATCAAAATAACGACAAGCGACACAACTATAATATTTACTATAAAATCCCTCAATTCAAAAGGAGTAAATGGGGTGGCTCAGTAAGTGCTTTTCGTTGGGCTTCGGTAGAACCTTTGTATTTTTCTGACGAAGTAGTGTTCTACGATTATGATAATATAAGTTTAGGACTCACCAGCATGTACCGACTAAATCGGACGAGTGCTTTTGAATTTGGAGGTACCTATTTTGTAGAAACATATAGAAAGAACAAGCGACACGATGATATACAAACCTCAGGTCCATCTTCACTTCGCCAAGCTAAATTTTTGGCGAAAGCCATCCATCTAAGCAGTAAAATAAAATACCATTATTACTTTCTTGATGGTTTTGACAATAGCTTTAGCCTGCAAGGTGTCTATAATTTTTATGACCAATCCCGTTTTTATATTCTACTTAACGATATACGATATTTTATAAGGTTTAAAGATAAAGGGAATTTTGCAGCGCGCTTGCGAGTAGGCCTTGCGACCAACAAAAATTCTCCCTTTGCACCCTTTGTATTGGACAGCTACGTCAATATACGTGGCTCCGGAAACCGAATTGAAAGAGGTACTGCAGCACTCGTGTTCAATGCAGAATATCGACACACCATATTTGAGAATAAGCGATTCGCAAGCCAATTAGTTGCCTTTTCGGATACAGGTACCTGGCGTGACCCGGGAGGATCATTGGAAGATATAGTTGATGAAGATAGCTTGCAGCTTTTCGTTGGAGGTGGATTGCGCCTTATTTATAAAGAAGCTTATAACTTGATTTTTCGACTGGATTATGGAGTGGATGCGAAGGATATTGACCGACGAGGTTTGGTACTAGGGATTGGGCAGTATTTTTAAAGTGCTCCTTCATATAGAAACCCATACCTACAAAAAAAAACTTAGGGAGATTATTCTGTTTTTTAATTTTCAAAAAAGCAATTAAAAAATCACTGTAAATCCATTCCGATAGGCGAGGAATCTTGATAATTCCCTTAGGGATGCGGACAGTTATTTAATCCTTATCCCTTAACTCTTGTCCGCGTTGGCGATCAGCCAATCGGGCGGTCTAAAAAAATATCTAAAGGGAAATTATATAAATCACTTCAAGTTGAACTGTTACAAAATTAGTATGTTTACATAATTGAAAGATTCATCACTAAACCTCAGTTCTACGAGGGATCAACTCAACTAAGTATCACGATTTCGTATGGAAAAACAAAGCTCATCAAACTCGCCTAAGATCAGCCCCAAACGGCTGAGAACTTTAAAGATGATATCCATTGGATTCGGTCTGCTGATGGCCGTATTTTTTGGAGAGTTAACTGCGCGCGTCTACTATTTTGGTATAGATGCCTTTTCTTACACTAAAGTGAATTCTTTCATTCCTTTGGGCTCATCGGGCTTCCTTAAAGCAGCCGATGACTACAGAGTATTGTATCAACTAAAACCCAACATTGACACCCACTTTAAGCTTAAGAAATTCAAAACAAACTCGCATGGCCACCGTGACAAAGAGTATAGTAAGGCTAAACCAGATAATACCATTCGTGGATTAGTTATTGGTGATTCTTTTACAATGGGTAGTGGCGTTGACATTGAGGAGGTATATCACAGTGTGATAGAGCAGTCCCTTAACGAGCAGTCAGATGGCATTAACTATGAGGTTATCAATTTTGGTGTTGGGGGATATAACCTTCTAAATTATTTGGGGGTACTAGAAGAGCAGGTTGCCAGTTATGATCCAGACTTTATCATCATAGGCTTTTGTGCGCTTAATGATTATTTCCTTCCATCAGAAAAGCATTATGAAGGTAATTATAAAATCAAGATTAAGGATAAGGGAAAGAAACCATTTTTCTCCTGTTATCTCGCGGGTTTGATTGAGCGTACGTTCGCTTCTACAACTACAAAAAGAATGTTTGATATGGAGCCTCAGCAAATCACATTTATGGACGAGATGTTTGGTAAAATCAGCGCATTTAGCATGGCCAATGATATCCCTGTCATCATCAATGTTTTGTCCTTAATATCTGACAACGGAAATATGGCCACTGTTCAGGAAATAGCAGCAAGGTACAAGATTCCAATGACTGATTCCTTTGACAGAATTGATCCCAAGGAACTTTCTTCCAATATCATTAGCAAACTGGATCATCATCCTAACGCAAAAGCCAATAAGGTGTATGCACGTGCCTTGTTGGAATTTGATAAGTTCCAAGAAATGATAGAAGAGCAGCGTCGAGACTTGGTTAAGGTAAACCAATAAAGGAAACTTAGTCTCAGCTAAGGAGACCTAAGTTATTTTTAAATTGTTCAGATTTTAGCTTCGAAATTAGCGTAAATAAAAAGAAATCCCACAAATTTAAACCCATCTAGCCCACAGCTAATCGAAATGCTACGGCCTTAAACCTAAGGTAAACCTATGACCTTAAGACTGGCCTATTAGATGCCTTTTTCCTCGCGAAATGATGATGAGCACATCATTGGTACTACACCGACTTCTCATAAATGCTATATCATAGCTCTTCACAAATAAAAAAGCAAAAGAAGATAAATGCTGCTTGTTTTCGACTTTCCCTAAGTGGTAGAAAATACCTCTTGGACAAAATCTACCGATTGATGAAGGGGCATTATCCTTGAAAATGGGTGTGAGATCGATTGACCTTAGCTCTGCGTCACAGGTAATCGTCATTTTTAGGCTATTTATTCGGCATTGGAAATTTACTACAAAAGGAACTACTTAAATGAGACTTATTATTAAAACTTAGGTGTTTCTTTAGAAAGTAAACGGAAAATCAAGATACTTATAAGTAAGTTAATTTTATATATGTCCTAAAAGTGGTGTCATAAATAATGGGAATATGTTGATTATAAACAATTTCTTTGCATCCTTTTTGTAACGTGATATATGATTGGAGGCAATACGCCTTGGAATCACTAAATGCTATCAACCAATTGAAAATTGTTTTCCTCTGCCCCTTTTTAGCCTGAGGGTAAAACTAAGTTTGTAAATATTCGAGTATGAATTTTATGAACGATTTACTTACCACTATCAAAAAAAGATATCATGCAACAAACTAGATATGAGTTTAAATTTACGAATAGAGAAATAAAAGAAGAAAAAATCCCTGAACAGGAAGAAACCGTTTTAGATCTGTCTTATCTCGACAAGGTAGTTGAAGGAGCAGAGCATCTTCGACTTGAATTAATTTCGATTTTCATTACTATTGGGACTAAAGAATATAAAGATATCGAATATTGGCATGAAGAAAGAGAGTGGAAAGCGCTCTGTTTTTCCTTCCACAAAATCAGATCAAACCTAAGAATGATGGGCTTCTTGTGGCTAGCTCACAAAGCAGGCGAATACGAAAAATGGTGCACTAAATTAGAGCATTTAGAAGTGATAGATAAGGAGATTGAATGGTTTCTTTCGGAACTTAAAAATGCAGTTCTACAGGCAGAAATGTTTTTAGAAAAAAACCAATAAAAAGGGACTAATCAAATAAAGCTATCTTTTAGCTACGGTTATAAACTTCATTACAGCTTACAAAAAAAAAAACACCCCGATCTTCCTAATGGAGAATCGGGGTGCAAGTAGATTAAATTTATTAATTAAAAGCAGAATTTTTTAATCTCAGTTTTTAGCTTTTGACAAAAGAGCGTATCTTCTTTCGCTTCAAATCTTTTACAATACGTTTTGCTTCCGCTTTATCATTACAAGTCTTTACTAAGATGGTAAACTTTTCAGAACCATCCATGTTAATGATCTGAGCATCGTTATAACCTAATTTGTACAAACGGTTGACCTTAGTCTCTGCATTGTCATAAACAGCATAAACACCAGCAACTACTTGGAAATCACCTTCATAAGAAGAACTACCAGTATTTGTTGAAATGGAGCCACTAGTTGTACTTCCTCCTTCACCAAAACTTCCACTTCCACTATCAGAATACGAAGGTTCCGAATTGATAAACTGAATATTTATCTCATTCGTCATCTTGGTGATTTTTACCTGAGTTCGACGATTGAACTGATGCTCATCTTCATTACAGCTTACACCATCACTACAACGGTTTCTCAACTCTGACTCACCATATCCTACCGCTGCCATACGACTAGAACTAATACCCTGACTCACAAGATATCTAACAGCACTCTCCGCTCTCTTTTGAGAAAGGCGTTTGTTATATCGAGTACCACCACGAGAATCAGTGTGTGATGACAATTCAATTTCAATATCTTGATACTGATTAAGGAATGAAGCCAATGCTTCCAAATCGTAAGTCGCATCTGGTCGTATGCTGGCATCATTAAAGTTGTAGTAAATATTAGGTAATTGGAAAACGGTACCTTCTTCTATTTTTGATGGAAAGGTTCCATTTCCTGTTCCATTATCAACTATAGTAGGGTAGCTGGTTGTACTAGTTTCAGTACCATCCAAAGCGATGGTTGTTGTTGTAACAGAACCATCAGGGTTAGAAATCGCGATTATCGTTACACCATCTATTTTATTGGTAATAGTACTGTATGCACCATTTGTAAAAGTAGTAGTGGTAACCACTTCTCCATTCGTCTTAGTTGTAGTGGTAGTGATCGAACCATCAGAGTTAGTGGTTGTTACAATCGTTTCGCCATTAGGGCCAGTAGTAGTAGTAGTTGAGACTGCAACTACAGTTCCACCTGTGCTACTATTACTTCCTTGTTTTTCAAGACTAACAAATAGTTCTTCACCAGCATCTTCTGTATCTAAAATAATTTGACGTTTTTGATAGCCTTCTTTCTCAATAATGAAAATATGCTTACCATTTAATATGGTAACAGGATATTTTCCCCAATTATCAGAAGTACCAACGGTGCCATTCTCCTCAAGAGGTACTCTAACCAATAGCTCTTTGTCAGAATCAGATAGGGTAGCAAGACCTTCTTCTGATTGGCCAGCAATTGCTTGCGCAATACTTAGGTCATCAAGACTCGCATGTGTAATACGGGCACCTTCAATCATTTCAGCAGATTCAAAATCTGAAACAACCAAGGAGAGTAGATGCTCAGACCGTGGTTTAGAATTCTCTCCATCAAGATTCCCAGTTACATAAAAACTAAAGATATCATCTTCGCCAAAACCTCCGACTCTGTTTGAAGAAAAATAGCCGTTCTTTTTATCTCGATCTATAATGAAACCAAAGTCATCATTCTCTGAATTAAATGGCGGGTTTAGATTATTAGGTTTAGACCAACTGTCACCAACTTTTTTAGTGGAGAACATGTCAAGTCCACCAAATCCAACATGGCTGTTAGAAGCAAAATACAAGCTACCATCTGCATGAACAAATGGAAAAACTTCTTCACCTTCTGTATTTACCTCTGGCCCAAGATTAACAGGTTCCCCCCATTCATCGCCTAGTCGTCGTGATACCCAAATATCCATTCCTCCATGTCCACCAGGGCGATCAGAAGAGAAGTAAAGCATATCACCTTCAACAGAAATAGCAGGATGGCAAGCGTTACTTTCTTTATCGTTGAAAGGTAGTTGCTTGACATTACTCCAAGTGTCTCTTACTTTCTCAGCAGAGAAAATTTGAAGTTTTATAATACCATCTTTAGCTCTTCTTCTTTTACCATTTTTATAATTGTTTCTGGTAAAGAATAAGAAGTCAGCTGTTCTGTCAAAAGTTACAGGACCTTCGTGAACCGTTGTCATGATTTCTTTTGCAAAAGGAGTAGGAACCTGAAGAAGGCCACTCTCACTTCGTTTTGCTAAGAAAATGGACATGATGTTTTTATTGATCCGACTGTCTTTGACCTTAAATTTTTTGCTAGGATGCTTACTTGAAATAAACACAATACCATCTTCATAAAAAGCCGGACTATATTCCAGGTTTTCAGTATTAATGGTAGCCTCGTTTGTCACAAATACTTTTTGATCTTCTGCAGATGTTTCGGTTTGAGCCCAAACATTCGCAGCAAGTAAAGCTGTGAGAAATAGAAGACTGAATTTTTGTAGGAATAATTTCATGTTGAATTACTCGTTTGTGGATTAATAAATAACGTTACAAAACACTGATTTGTTAATCAATTAATTAGTAGAAGAATCTTGGGTTTGCCATGTCTTCTCTTTCTTTCACGAAGTCATAGCGTACCAATACTTCAAAACTACCATTACTGTGATCATTAATCTCGGATAAGCTATAATCATAAGCAATACCAATTCCTATTTGATTGGCTTGATACATGGCGAGTAAATCAACAGAGTCTCCCGAGCCTGTACCCCCTAATCGATAAGACATACCAAAGGTCATTCTCAAATCATAGACTAAGCTTAAGTTCAAGTCCATATCGAATGGAGCGTTCTTTACATATTTAGCAAGCAATGCTGGCTTCAAATTTAACTTTTCGCTCATCGGAATCATCGCACCCGTCATCAAGTAATAGTGTTGACTTGACTTAGCAATTTCAAGCGCATCTGGATTCGTGAATCCAATTTCACTCGGAAGAAAATTAGGAACAGATACACCAACATAAAACTGGTCATATGTATAATACATTCCTGCTCCAAAGTTGATGAAATAATCTTTCGCTGTTTCATCTTCCATGATTGATTGATCACCTGACTGTTGAATAAAAACGCCTGGATCAGCAAAGTCAATACCTTGGAACTTCATGCCTCCTTGCATTCCTACACGGAAAGATGACTTGTCAGAAATCTTTACATGATAAGAATAGGCCATCGTACCAGACCAATCATTCATAATACCAATACTTCGATTGGCGATGGTCAAACCAAATCCAACCTTATCTCCAAAAATAGGAGCATCAAGGCTTACTAATTTGGAAACCGGAGCTCCATCAAATCCTGCCCATTGTTTTCTATACAAGGCAGTCAAACTTGGAATTCCACGTACACCTGCATAAGCAGGATTTAATGTCAGTTTATTGTACATAAACTGTGTAAAGTGTGATTCCTGCTGAGCTGAGCCCAATACAGTCATTGACACTATCACTATCAACGTTAGAATTATTTTATTCAATATAAGCTTAAGCATAATTAGCCGAATTTTAAGAATTTTATAAGATTACCAATAGAAGTAGTTGCTACGACTAGCAGTAATTGTTATGTTTCTTAAGAGTCAATGATTTGAGCTTCATACTAAATCTCATATCATTGACTCTTTTAATGTTTTATTTCTAGTCCTTATCGGAAAATAGTAATATATCCTTTATCTGCTTCTGAGTTAGATTCTAACTTGAAGATGTAGAAGTAAGTACCATCTGGCAAATCTTTCCCTTCCCAAGTTCCTCGCCAATCATTATTATATGGTTTAGCAAAATAAACCTCATCTCCCCACTCATTGAAAATCTGAAGAGAACAATCCTGAAACAGGCCACTATCCAAACAGTTGATACGTAATTCTTCATTCATGCCATCGCCATTTGGTGTGATGATATTTGGAACAATACAACTATCATCAACTACAGTAATGCTTACTACTGCATTGTCACACACTGATTGTTCACAATTATGACAAATTTGATAAAGAAATTGCTCTGTACCTGAGAAACCATCAGCAGGAGTATAGGTATAGCTACCATCTGCATTAGTTATCAATTCACCCTGTAGAGTTGTTAAGTCACTTAGGATCGTTACATTACTTCCTAATGCTACATTGTAATCATCATTGAGAAGTATATCGAAAGTCTCCGATGTATTTACTTCTGTCTCAATTTGATCATCGAAAGCTGTCGGGCCATCTGATACACTCAGTACAATACTTACTGTATCAGAAACACAACCATCTTGAACTACCCAGTAAGTAAAAACACAATTTCCAACCGCAGTTGGTGTTACTTCAATCGTATTACTATTGCTTACTGCTGGCAAACAATCCGCTGGCGTTGCAGTCCAATTGTAGAATACACCTTCTGGATAACTCGTACCAATGATTGTACATGTCTCACCTACACAAACAGCACCATCACAATCACTAAAAAGCTCAGGTGTTGTAAAGTTGCCAATTACCTCCACGGTTATTTCTTCAGAAACGGAGCATAAACCACTGAATAAAGTAATGGTATAGATACCTCCATTAGTCTGATCAGGATCACCAATAATAGGATCTTCTTCGATTGAAATAGTACCATCAGGGAATTCCCAAAAGAAACTATCAACTGCAGGTGACATTGGATCAATCGTTAGATTTAATTGAATGTCCTCATTACATATTGGAGAATTAGACCAAGCTTCGAATATTGGACTCGCACTATAGGTAATGTCAATATTTCCAGTCGTTGTACAGCCAGTAGGAGGGGTACAAACAACAGCATAGTTTCCAGATACTTCTGGAATAATTGGATCCTCATCCGTTGAGGTCCATCCACCAGGGCCAGACCAGTCGTACTGTGCAGCAGTACTATCAATCATTAATTGTACTGTTGTACCTTCACATACTTCTGTACCCGGTACGGCTACAATATTAATTTCAGGTAAAGGCAGTACTTCAATATTTAGCTGACAAGAAGAAGAGTTGCCACTCATATCTGTTACCGTATACATCAAAGTAGTTACACCTAATGGGAATGCCATTCCTGAACTCGGACCAGTATGGATTACACTAAAACCTGGACAGTTTTCAGTGACTACAGGCGCCATGAAAAAGATGCTGATACTATCACAACCACTTGTTGCAATCAAATCAATAACACCTCCACCTTGCTCAATAATATTTCCACCTAAGTCAACTACAATGTTTCCACCGCAGTTGATGAGTGGTGAATCATTGTCTTCAACTGTTATGATAAATTCACAAGTACTAGTATTGCCACTATTATCTGTAGCAGTATAAGTAACCGTTGTTCCTCCAACTGGGAAGAAATCACCTGGCTCAAAATCACTAGTCAACATAACTGAAGTATCACAATCATCATTAGCTATTGGGTCAGGCCAAAATACAGTGGCGCCACATTCACCCATGTCAGTATTCAGTACCAAAATATTGTCTGGACAGAAATCAAATACAGGAGCTCCAGCATCTATAACGGTGACATTGAAGCTACAAGTTGTGTCATTTCCTACCGCATCAATCGCAATACATACTATAGTTGTAACTCCGATGTTGAAGGCTTCACCAGAAACAGCTGTACAGCTAATACTCACTGCAGAGCAATCATCTGTTGCAGTAGGAAGGGTGAATTCAAATATTGCAGCACATAGATTTGGATCTGCTGTAAGTATAGTATCAGTAGGGCAGTTTTCAATGACAGGATTACTATTGTCACCAGCCACAACATCAAAGGAACAGGTAGTTGAATTCCCCGCTTCATCGGTTGCTACATAGACAACAGTCGTTGTACCCGTGAACACAGAGCCAGAGTTGTGCGAACTACTTATCGTTACGCTTGTACATTCATCAATAGCCATTGGTTCATCCCAAGTAACAATGGCGTCACAAGTTCCAGGCTGCTGGTCATATACTATATTGTTTGGAGGACAGAAGTCAAATGTTGGTCCTGTTACATCCACAACACTGATGACAAAACTACAGGTAGCCATATTTCCAGCTAAGTCAATAGCTACATAAGTTACAGTAGTATCACCAAGAGGGAATGTCTCAAAAGGAATTGTATTAGAAGTAAAACTTGCAATGCCACATAAGTCAGCAGCTGATGGTTCTACCCAATCGACAGTAGCCTTACATTGGTCAGGAGTGGTTTCTATTACTATTGGAACTGTAGGACAATTCGTAATGGTTGGAGCAACATCATCAACCTGTACGATGAAAGTACATTCATCCACAAAATTGTTGTTGTCTACCGCGGTATAGGTTACGAAGGTAGTACCAGGAGCGAATACAAGTCCACTGATATCACTACTGATATCTCCAAGACCGGTAAGTGTCCCTGAAGCACCTGTAGTACTATAGCTTAGTGATTGAAGCGTATTAGGGTCGCAAATAAATATTGGCCCAATCCCCGTTACGGAACCATTACATGCAATAACATCTGCTGGACAATCAATACAATCAGGAACTAAATCTTCAGCAACGACAACTATGAAGGTACAGGTTGTAAGGTTTCCAGCCTCATCAGTTACATTATAAGTAACGGTAGTACTACCAACAGGAAAGCTGCTACCACTTGCATCTAGGGTATCTGAAATACCACTTGTTGTCGTAAACAAAACAGAATTTACAGAACCACATAAATCAGAGTAAGCAATATCAAGATCATTTATTATAGTATCGGTAGTACCGGCTGGTACAAGAATTAGTGTATCGCTTGGACAACTAATAATTGGTGCTTCACTGTCATTTACAACTACGTCAATTGAGCAAGAAGTACTCAAGCCATTTATATCAAAAATGGTGTAAGTTAATTGACTTGTTCCTATTTGGTAAATAGTAGGTAAATTAGTCAGAGGACCAGATGCATTATTCGCACCAGTCAGTGTAAAACCAACAGAATCAATTCCACAGTTGTCAAACATCCCTGAAATAGGAGGTGCTAACAGTGCAGAAGAAATCGTAGCAAAACATTGTCCTAGGTCAGAAGGAAATGCATCTACAGTAGGACACACAATCTCAGGAGGAGTAGTATCTGTAATTGTTACCAAAAAGCTACATTGAATCATATTGCCAAATACATCCCCAATAAAGTAAGTAACTGTAGTTTCTCCTACGTTGAAGAAACTACCACTTGCAACTAATGTATCAGCACCTATTGTGGCACCACTCAAAGTGTACGTTATTGAATTAACGTTAGCGATGTCAGAGTTGATCGTTGGCTCTAAGCCAAAAAGCATTTGTCCACATGCCATAGGATCTGAAAAACCAGTTTGATCCATCGGGCAATCAACGTTAAGCTGTCCGCCAGTTACGTTCACGAAAAAACTACAACTATCAAGGTTTCCATTTCCGTCATTTGCATAGTAAGTAACGGTAGTAGTTCCAGTATTAAAATCAGTACCGGAAGCATCTGTTGAACTTGGACCAGAACTTGTCGTTGCCCCACTTAAGGTATAACTTAAGTTGACAGTGCCACAGGCATCCGAAGCAGTTACAGCTATATCACCTACAACGATACTGCTGCCAGTCACAATTGTAAGTGTTGTATCACCAGGGCAATCTAAAGTTGGAGCAGTATTGTCAGTAACAATAACATCTACATCACAGCTAGCTGTATTACCATTTTGGTCATAAATATCATAAGTAACAGTGGTAGTGCCCAAACTAAAGGTACTCGTAAACGAAGTATTTCCTAAAGGCAGGGTAGTGGTAGTACCACTAATCGTATAAGTCAAAGAATCAATCCCACAGTTATCTGAAAGAGTAGGAGCAGGCACAGTCGCACTTGCATCGCAAGCTCCAGCAGCTGGGTTGACATTTATTGTTGCAGGGCAGTCCAAAGTAGGAGCACCGTCATCATTAACAGTAACGACAAAACTACAAGATGTAGATAATCCACCTGCATCAACGATGGTATAAGTTACCGTCGTTGTACCAACAGAAAAGTTGTACGGAAACTCAGTAGCAATTAGTGGTAAGCTTGTCGTTATTCCATCAATAGTATAGGTCAGTGAATCCAAACCACAATTATCATCAACTGTTGGAGCCGGAATAAATGCAGTTACATTACAAGATGCAGCTCCAGTATTAAAAGTAGTATCTGATATACAAAAAATTTCAGGTGCTATCATATCCTCAACGGTCACCGTAAATTCACAAGATCCAGTAATCCCTGATGTGTCAGTGGCACTATAGGTTACCGTGTTTACGCCAAGCATAAAAGTAACCATACTTTGAGAGCTACTTACGTCAACGAATCCATTCATTCCAAGAGGTTGAACGATCCATTGGATTTGTGGATTTACACTACAGTTATCTGAAACGGATACTGGTGCTAGTCCGTCCACTAAAGCAGAACATTTATCAGGATCGGTATTTACAATGGTATCATTAGGACAAACAATTGTAGGTGCAATGGTATCTAATACCGTTACGTTAAACATGCAATTGGAAGTATTTCCAGAGGCGTCGGTAGCAGTACAAGTTACAGGGTTTACACCAAGAGGTAAAAAGAGGCCAGGCGCAGGTGAACAACTTAAAGACGGGTTCGGGTCGCAGGCATCAGTAACGCTAGGCATTGCATAATTGACTGCAGCAACACACATTGCAGCATTTACATATATTGTAGTGTCCGTAGGACAGTTAGTTATTGTTGGGGCGGTATTGTCGATGGTATTGACAACATACCCAGGTTGTAGTATGTAATTGCTCATACTATCTATTTGTCCATCAATATTTACAAATTGAGTTGGAGGTAGATAATTCATAAAGGGCATGGTAGCCGCTCCAACTAAATCAAAAGTAAGTGTAAATATGATGGTACTATCTGGAAGAGTAGTACTAAGAATTGGATTTGGTGGAGGAGTAACCTGATGACTCCAAGACGCAAATATAAAACCATCAGAAGCGGCTATTGTATTTAGCGTTTGATTACCTAAGCTCACAGTATGACTGCTATATGAAAAAGCAGTGGTATCCCAGTTAAGTAAATACTGATTAGAAACCATTTCATCAAAGTTGATGACTAAAAAATCCATGATCACTTGGTCATTATCACAATCAATGGTAACCTGTGGAAGTATTTCCAGAATGCTATCATTGGTTGACGCAGGTGCTTCTAAAATAACATTAAAAGAGCATCCTTGCGTATTGCCAGCTAAATCAGAGGCAATGTAATTTACGAGTGTAGTATCGGCATTAAAAAATGATCCGCTTGCATCTCCACTTCCAGTTCCGGATGTACTACCAGAAAGAAAGTAAGCAACAGAATCAAGATCACAATCACTCAGCGTTAGCCATTGGATACCATCAACATTGGTTGCGGCACTTACTACTACCGTGTCGGAAGGACAAGTAATAAGAGGTGGCCCATTATTGCCTTGCACAATGATGCTACCATCATTTAGCTGATAGGGCAAGTCACCAAAATTGCCATTCGAAATACCAAATACCTCAATGGGAGCTCCCGGAAGTAAAGGAAGGTCAAACAAGATAGGTGATGTACCAGCAGCTAAAGGAGTAAAACAAAGCTCCATAATTGAAGTATTGTCTGTTAGGCTAATGGGTTGGAATAGTTGTTCGGACCATGAGACTCCAAATTGGCCATTGGCAACTTGACTCTCATTGGGAACAAAGCTTGGCCCAAGTAGATGAGTGTATGAATCTAAAGTCATGATTGCAGGATCCCAGCCATAGCTGTACTGAAAACCTATTACCGAGTCAAAATTGACTACCTCGATGTTGATACAAAAAGAACTTGTATCACAAGGCATCATTTCCGAAGGTGCATTAAAAGTTACCTGTGCATTGATCGAATTATTTATCAAAAATAGCAAGAAGATAACAGGGATTAATTTGCGCATAATACTATTTGATTTCTAAATTGAAGTATAGGAGTGGCCATTGTATCCACATAGAGATACAAGATCATTCCTTTGCAAAAAAGGGCAGCCGTATATTGTATTGAATTGTAGCGAGCTGAACATCGGTTTAAGTAATTAGAACTTTCTTTTAAAAGAGAAAGTTTTGTTGCAAATAGGTCTTCTTAGAGCTGGTTTTATGGCCAGTGGTCATGAATCCTATTCTTAAAGAGTACAAAATTAGAAAAAAGCGCCAAAGGACAAGAATTCCTGTCCTTTGGCAAACTCTTTTATATAATTTTTAACAATTATAGTCTATTCAACAATAATCATTTTCTTCGTTGCAGAGAATTCTGAAGTCTCTAACTGATAGTATAGTACTCCAGAAGCAGGTAAAGTGTTTCTATTTACACTAATTTCATTGTAACCTTTATCGTAATCACCTTCAATTACGCTCAATGTTCTACCTGTTGCATCAGAGATCGTCAATGTTGCAGCAGTAGCCGTTGGAAGCTTGAAGCTAATACTCGTTTCATCTTTGAAAGGGTTTGGTTGGTTTTGGAATAACTCAAAAGCAACTGTTTCCTTATCAGTAGAGAAACCAAGTTCGATATCGCGGATTTCAGCATTATTCGTGTAAGCTTCTGTTGGGAAGACGTTGAATTCCTGAACTTCAAAAATGTCGCTCAGTTTAACACCATCTTTCAATCCTGTGAAGTTCAATGTAAATAATACATCTTCTTCAGTGTGGCTTACAGCGTCTACACTGTACCAAGTAAATGAAATCATTCCGTAATCCAATGCTTGAACACCAACATTGTTGTCCGATAAGTTTTCTAATGCTTTAGCAGTCATGCCATTAAATGCAAGTGCTTTTTCATCAAACTTAAGGATCCATTGGTAAGCTACCATGTTGTCAAATGACTTAGCAGTGAAATCTACTGCAAGTGATTCGTCAGCTTTAGTCGTTGCATCAGCAATTACAAACTCAAGACTTCCAGTACGACCTTCACCTTGTAGGTTAGGATCACCTCCACCAGTAGTGAATTGAAGTGGATCGATATTGTTGTCAATATCACCAATCTTCACACCAATGAAATCATTGTTAGTCGTATCAGAAATCAAGTTATCGAAAACAATTACTTCATTAAATGCAGGTACGTTAGCATCAAATGGATTTGTTAGTACTTGCTTCGCATCTACAAATCTCCATGATTTGTTAGGTGGATCGTTAGGTGTTGGTAGTGGTGGTACATTGTTGATTACAAAGAAGTTCAACAAAGCTGCATCCACAGTAGTAATCTGACCGTTATCGTTGACATCCGCTGCGATTTTCTTGTAAGCAGTACACAGTGGAGTTGCTCCAACCGCGTGTGCTTGAATTCGCTGAACATCAAAAGAGGTGATCGTTCCTAATTGGTTACCCCAGTTGATATCTTTCTCTGGACGTAACTCAAAGTCACCAGCTCCATTAATCGTAAATTCAAACAATCCATCATTTCCTGTAGTATACGTATCTTCTAATGATGCAGGAGTAGGAAGGGTGAATATTTCATATAATTCAACATCAACCAATCCAACAGGAGAAGAAGCAGGTACGTTTGGTGCAGGCGCATTACAGTTTGCCGCAGGCTCTGTGTAAATCGCACCAGAGATAATAAGCTCATTGATCAAGAATCCACCAGGAATGAAACATGGTGTACCTACAATCAAATTACCCATTCCAAAATCATACAGAATTTCAGGAGGTGTATTATTTGTGTTTGGAATATTTAGGATAGTCGTTGACTCACCAATATTTCCAGTCAATAATACATTTAATGTAAATACAACCGTACCATCAGTAAGCGTAACACCCGGTAGAGAAGCATCTCCAAGGTAGCTAATGCTTAATGTGTTAGCAAACAAAATAGTATCAAGTACTGCTGCTACATCAACGGTATCAAGTAAGCCATCATAAGGATCACCATTACCATCCAAGATGTCACCATACTGAACTTGTACAAGTGTATCATTAGTAGCTAAAGAGTCATACTGAATAGATGGGAACAGGATAGAACCTGGTGTATTCAAATCAGGGTGAACATTCGTAAGTAATTCTTCAAATTCACCTAAGTCAATCATTGCATTATCTCCAGTAATGTTTAATGAGAACTGGAAAGAGTTTACAGAAGTAAAGTCAGTAACTGTTACTGGAATTTCAATAACGTTTCCAGCACCACCTACAGCTGATCCTACGTCGAAGCAGGTAGTAGGTCCTTGTACAGTTACTACTGTAGAACAAGTAGAAGTATTTCCACTTACATCAGTTGCAGTGAGTGTAACCGTATTTGGTCCAAAATCACCCAAGCCGAATGACATAACGTCGATAGTCGTACTTGCTAATCCAGAACAAGCATCTGAAGAACCTGCATTGATATCAGCAACAGTAATTGAAGCCATACCTGATGCATCAACAGTTATGCTAAAGTCAGCAGCACAAGCTTCATCTGGAGGAGTTAAATCCTGAACAGTTACAGTAGTTGCACAAGAACCAGTTAAGGTTCCGTCAGAAACAGTAAGTGTTACGGTTTGGTTACCAAGCTGTGTACAATCGAAAGATGACGGTGATACAGTCATAGCCAAAGTACTTGCACAGTTGTCAACACTACCATTATCGATATAAATTGGTAGAATGGCAACGGTATCAGAACCGGTAGGAATACTAATCGTTGTAGCAGAACAAAGTGCTACTGGAGCGACTCCATCTGTTACGATTACTTCTACAGTTTGCTGACCACTGTTTCCACAAGGATCAGTAGCAGTAAATGTTACAAAAGTAGAGCCAACAGGGTAGGTACCACTCGCATCGTTTGTACCGTTACCAGCTCCGAATGGTGCACCAGCATTAGTCAAAGTTAATACGCTATTCGCAGCACAGTTATCTGAGTAATTAGTACTGGTTGCAAATAAGGTTACGTTTGCACTACAGTTCAATAAGTCAGCGTTTGCCATTATCTGAGCAGGTAATCCTGTAAAGGTAGGACCTACTGTATCTTGAACAGTTATAATTTGCGTTCCGACAGCAGTGTTTCCACTTCCATCAGTAGCAGTCCATTCTCTAGTAATGGTATAGTTGTAATCACCACACATTGTAGCGTTTCCAACTTGGTCGTTAGATTCATTGAAGTTGATACCTTGAATATCACAATTGTCTGTAGCTGATACAGAGGTAGAAGCCGCTGGTATACTGTTACAGTCTACTGTTTGATCAGCAGGAATATTGTTAACCATTGGTGCAAGATTATCTTCAACAGTTACAGTAACAAAACAAGTACTGGTATTTCCTACCGCGTCAGTTGCTGTTAGTGTAATAACGCTTAGAGGAATATCATCACAATCAAAAGCAGTGTCAGAGAAACTGATAGTTGGAGTAGAACAGTTATCTATCAAACTATCAAAGGCATCAGTCAAGGCAGTAGGCGTAGGTGCTGGTTGGAAAGGGCCAGATTGATTAAGTGTATAACTTCCAGCTCCGTCAGGAACAAAAGCTACATAGTCATCAGTTGTAGCCCATACTACATTGTTTCTTCCAGGAACAGCGATACCAATAGTACCGTCAGCATTTTCAATACCTTGAGTCGCTTGTGAACCAATTCCACCTGATTGGATATCCGTTCCATAAATCTCAATAAGATTTGAAGATTCATGTAACACCAATTGAGCAGTTACAATAGCAGTACTTAGCCAGTTTGGTACATCAGTAAAGCTTAAGACAAACTTTCTATTAGGAGCAACCCCACTTACAAAGTAATCGATAGAACCTCCTGCATCTGGATCTAAATCAGTCCATGCAAAAGCAATCATATTGTTGTCTACTCCAGCATTTGGAATACTTGCTGTTGTGAAATCATTACCATTCGCTACAGGAGCAAAAGTAACAAAACCATTATTTGAAACATATAGGTTACTAAAGGTATTACCAAAGTAGTCAAAGTTAAATCCAATCGCAACAGCTCCTGAATTTTCAAGACCATTGAAGTCGTCGTTTAATGGCAAGTTAGTAGATGGATTCGTAGGTACAAAAGCAGCTTCACCGTTTTCATCTAAACTAACAGTTACGTTAGAGCAGTTGAACGTTGGAGCCTCAGAATCAATCGCAACATTTACTTGCTGAAGTTGACTTGAAGAGTTTCCAAATCCATCATCATATACCCAAGTGATTACGTGGTTACCTGGTAGGAATTGGTATTCAGGAATACTTCCAACAGGAGTATTCGAGAAAGTAATTGACCAATCCAATAAAGTACCTGCATCAGTTCCGAAGTCATCACAAATACTAAGTGTCCAGTTTCCATTAATTACTTCATTAGCAAAAGCAGCATTTAAAGAACCACCTTCTGCTAAAAATTCTCCTGTGAAAGGAGCAATTCCAGCTGTAATATTGATAATAGCATTATCATCAAATACTGTACTGATATAATCATCACCACCACCGCCATTGTCAGACGAAAGGTTAAGTACAGTTCCAGTAGGAGAGATAAGAGAAATATCTAAATCCGCATCAAAAGCGTGTGCTATATTGATGGTTACATTTTCTATTACAAAGTCACCAGGATTTGCACCAATTGTTCCAACTAAACCAACAGCTGCATTATCCAAAAGGGTAGTAGCAGGAGTACAAGCATTACCAGCAAGGATTCCAGTGTCAGGAATAGGTTGTGTACCAGTACCTGTGAAGCTAGAAACTACTGTAGAGCCTGGACAAGGACCAGTACCTGCTACCAAATTCCATACAGATGGATCAACAGGGAATGGCTCTCCACAAACAGGGTTACCACAAGCATCAACAGCTGTAGGAGCTACTAATGTCAAAGGACCACATTCACTGTTTTCAGGAGCAAGTAAAGTACCTGCTACATCTGGTACAGGAGGAGATCCTCCTTGTAGTGTTACTATAAAGGTACAAGCGTCACCATTACCCTGATCATCATTAAGGGTCAATGTTACATGCATGGTATCACCATTTACAACACTGATGTTAGGAATATCACCAAGAGTTGGGTAATCACCAGCACTTGGCCACTGAATTACTGAAATACTGTTTGGACAGTTATCAGTATACGCCCCTTGGTTTACAAAACTTGGTGTTGGATTAGTACCACCAGCACAAGATGCAAAAGTGTAAACTTGGTTAGGAGGACAGCCGATTATAGTTGGCGGTTCAACATCATTTACTGTTACAGTAAAATCACAAGATATTGCTACTCCATTGATAGAAGCAGTATATATTACAGTAGAAGTTCCAACAGGGAAGTCAGAGAAATCAATGGCTCCACCTTGAATGATATTAACTGTATTTCCACCTTTTGGATCAATAGTACTAATAGTAATTGAATCAGATGGAACAGCGCCACCACAATTATCAGAGAAACTTGGAGGTGCCCATGATACAATATTATCACAGTTTCCAACATCATTTGAAATAACAATATCTGCTGGGCAAGTAGCTAAGTCAATTGTTGGTGTTTCGTTATCTATAACTATAACAGTGACTTCGTGACTTGAGATGTTTCCACATTCGTCAGTAATTGTATAAGTTACTATTGTAGTGTCAACAGGGTAAGTACCTGATGCGTCTAGTAGACCGTCACCTGCACCTATACCACCACCATCATTGGTAATTGTTAAGTCAGCGAAAGCGCTACAGTTATCAGAGACTGTTGTATCAGCGATGATTAATGTAACAGCTGCGTTACACATCCCAGCGTCATTGTTTACAGTAATATCAGCTAAAGTACTTGTTGCTTCAGTTGTATCTTGTAGTGTAATTAATTGCATTTGATTGTTTGCATTTCCACAAGCATCAACTAAGCTCCATGTACGAACAAAGGTCATATTGTTAGGGCAAGAGCCTGCCATCATAGGACCGTCAGTGAATGTTGCATCTCCTATTGGAGAAGTACAGTTGTCAGCCTCATCAGTAACATCACCTGTTACAGCAGGTAAAGGAGTTGCATCACCCGTACAGTAATCTACAAGAGCATCAGTAGGTACAGTAAAGGTTGGAGGAGTAGGATCAAGGATGGTAATTGTTTGCTCATATTTGAAAACATTGCCATTCGCATCTTCCAAATTCCATTCTCTAAGTACACTACCAGAACCTGTACCACCATTAAAACAACCCAATGTAATGATATCGGTAAAGGTAGCCTCTCTTGGACCACCATCGGCAACACCATCATCACATTCATCCATTTCACTAATAACATCACCAGTAATAATAAGGTCTGTGAAATCCTGATCACAACTGATTGTTAAATCAGGAACATCAGCTGTATTAAATGTAGGAAGAGTAATATCGTTAGCATTAACAATTAACTCTACTTGAGTACTTTCGTTACCACCTTGTATACCGTCATCATCTGCAGTTACAAAGAAAGTTTCTCCGTTAGGATTAACAGGACAAGTAACAGTGAAGGTTGTGGCGCTTCCGTTAGCTAGTGCAACAACGAAATTTCCTAGACTATCATAAATCATCAAGAAGTTATCACAAGTTCCAGTAGGACTTGGAATAACAGCTGCTGCTACATCAGCATAAACAAAATCAACAGAAGAAGTTCCTAAAGGAACATCTTTGGCAATAGACCCATTGTCTAAAGTTGCAATACATTCAAGACACAATGGAGTAGGAGAATCTAGACAACCACAACAATCAGGAGCCAATGTTTCTGCAAGAGAAGCACAAGCAGCACCCCAAATAGTAGCACAACTTGACATAGCAGCAACTACAGCTGCTTCACAGCCAGGACTGTTTGGAAAACCACCAGTTGCTTGAGCTACATTACAGAACGCAGGAGCTAAACAAGTCAATGTTAAATCAAATGCTCCTAGAGTGGTTCCAGTTACATAAATAGAGTAGGTAGTTCCAATCACTGCACTAAAAGTAGCTGTAGATTGGGCTCCACAAAAATCATTATTTCCTGTTTCACACACTAGTGCTCCACATGCGCCTGAGAATACACCAATTCGCGTATCAAAGCCAGAGCCACAAGTTTCTAAAACAATATCTTGGTTAATTAAGGCCGTATAATTATACCAAACGCCACCTGCCGTATTGAAGGTGGTACCACAAGTTCCTGGTGCATCAGTAGTAGTAGCCGCAGAATTTGTAACAGTGGCAGCAGTAGTACCTGATAAAGTTTCTCCACATAATATTGGGAGAGCACCTGCGCATAAGTCATTAACTAGAGCAGGAGGAGGGGGAGGAACAACTCCACAACCTAAAGTTGCAATCCATCCACCTTGAGTTACAGAGCCATCAGAAGTAAAGGCTACAGTTAAACAACCAGTAGCATCTGAAGAAGTCCATACATTATTAGCATTGGCAGGTACACCAGAAGCAGAAGCATTGATGTCTTGCGGGCCACCTTCAACGTTACCACCATCCGATCCGTCACCAGCAAATCCACCAGGACAGGAATCAAAACCTTCTTCCCCACAACCATTGAATAAAACAGGAGCAGCTGTGCTGTTTCCATTATGAACGGTAAGAAAATCCCAGCAAGCTGGAGCTCCACGCGTTTCAATATCAGCTTCAAGGAATTCTAATGTAATAGGTTTCGTTGGATCATCAGGACATAAGATTGACACGGTATTGGCGTTATTGTCATAAGACCCTGTGTTTGGTGCTGGATCATCAAGATCGCAGCCTTCGCCTCCACTATCGTAATACATAGTAACAGGTACATCACAACTAACGGTAGCAGCACTAGTCATTAGACCTCCTGCACCGTCACCGAGTGGATGAGTAATTTGGGCATTAAGAATGCCAGAATTAATAAATAAAAAACATAGCAATAAGGGAAAACCAGCCAGCCAGCGAAGCCTCGAAGAGGTTCGATTTGGGGGCGAAGCATTCATCCTCAAATTGCTGTTCAGGGATGTAAATTTCAAAATCATGATTCTGCTTTTGGTGGATTAATAAATTTAAAATCGATTGTCAAAAAAGTTAAATACGTACATAATATTCAAACGAACACCCTGATAAAGAGTGGTGTATGAATATAGTGTCTTATAGCTAGACAGCCAACAAATGGCTGATTAGTATCAATCAAAGTTTAGAGATTCAGTTAGGAACATTTTACGGTAAAACCGCAAAATAAAATGGAAACCTATCTGCCGCTAGGCAGCTGTAAATCAAAAATACTTGATTTATGATTTCAGCATTTTATTGCTCAAACTCTGTTTTTTGCGTTTTGCAACTATGCTTTTTATTATCAAACATAATATCGCAGTGTTAAACACGTGATTAAACGTACTTACGCAATGTTTTTAGTTTAGAGATTCAATAGATAAGGCGAATGAGATCAGTGAATGATCAACTGGGAATGGATTTTTTATGGTCCATCGGATTATAATTTTGTTTTGGCGACTAATTTCCAGGATAATGGCTCCTCTCAATTAATCTGATTCGTTTTCTCAGAGATATGTTCTAAAAGTGTGGTATGCTCATAAATAATATTTCAAAGGTAACAAAACTTTTTTTATTTCACCAAACATCTTTTTTAATTATTATACAAAATAACAGCTATAGGGTAGAGAATATTAGAAATGGCAATCTAAGTTGCAATTTCAATGTCAATGCCTTTTGATTTAGCGTTTTTTGTGTTAAAAATTTATTGTTTTTTAAACAATAGATAACTATTCTATGAATATGAAATTTTAGCGAAATTTCATCAGAATGTAGCGCAATGTGTTAGCTACTAATGCTATAAACAATAGTTAAAATGATATGGGATTATTAAATCTATGAGAGATATGTTTGGAGAAAACTTAAAATGATAACTGTTTGACAAAAATCCTTTTCCATTTGGCTTTTACGCGGCTTTAAGAGAGAGGTTTCATTTCTAATATTCTAAAATATTGTATATTTCCCAAATGAAAAATTACCTATGCTATTCAATCCTGTTATTACTTACAGCTAGTCTAAGTGCTCAGTCCCTCAATGTGGACGTTTTTGGTCAATTCAATAGAGGAGATATCCGTTATTCGGGCTCCTGGTTTTATGTTGGCCCTGACAATACGGAATATGCCTTGATCGGAACGCGTACTGGGGTGGCAGCAAACGTTATCGATGATGTGGCCTTGCCTGAAGTAGGCTTTATTCCCGGCCCTGAGTCCAACTGGAGAGAAATTACGGTCATAGAGGATCATGCCTACGTCACTACCGAAGGTACGGGCCCTGGACAGGGTATGCAGGTGATTGACCTTAGTTATTTGCCAGACAGCCTGCACTTGCTGACGACTTATACTTATGTTTCTGACTCTATAGATAATATTACTAGGGGTCACATTATTCAAAAGAATAATTACGCAGACGAATCCTATGTTTATGTAAATGGAGGCTGTGGCAATTGTGGGGTTCAAATCATAGACGTTTCTGAGCCTGAGAATCCAAGTTTAGTTGGAGAATATCAGCCAGGTTACTATATCCATGACTGTTTTGTTAAAAACGATAGATTATACGCTTGTGCTTTTTATAACTCAACGATTGATGTGGTCGATATTTCTGATAAGGCGAATCCGACGCTAATAACAACCATTCCAGATCCGGGCTCGAATACACATAGTGTTTGGTTGACAGAAGATGATCGCCATCTTGTGATTTGTGACGAGGCAAATGGTTTGCCTGCACGGATCATGAATGTAGAAGATGTTGAAGATCCTTTTGTAGAAAGCCCAACCTATACTGCTGACGAAGAATCCTTGGTGCACAATCCTTATATCCGAGGGGATTATATTTTTTATGCACACAATTCTGCGGGCTTGACGGTGGTTGATATCCGTGATGCAAGATTACCTGTAGAGGTAGCTTACTTTGACACCTGGGCTGGTGCTAGTGGAACAGGAGGCTTATGGTCAGCTTGTCCTTTTCCTCCATCTGGAAAAATAATAGGAGGAGACCGGACTGGGGGTCTGTATGTTTGGGAGTTTAATAATACACAAGCAGGTCGTTTTTATGGTGTTGTCAAAGATAGTCTCACAGGGCAGATACTAATGAATGCTGAAGTTGTTTTGCAACCAAATAATGAAATGTTAGGGCTCGATTTTGATGGAGCATTCAAATATGGATCTATGGCTGCGGGTGGCTTGGCTTTGGATGCTGCCGCTATGGGCTATGATCCTAAATCTATTTCTTTTGACTTATTGGAAGGAGATAGTCTTTGGTTTGAAATTGACTTAGTTCCTGAAGGATGGATGCCACCAGTTAGTGTTTTTGATCTCCATTCTATTCCTGCTCTTTCAGTCTTTCCAAATCCATCGACTGGAAATTATAACATTGATCTTTCAATGGTGGCTGGGGCCCAAAAAATGGAAGTGTTTGATGTGAGCGGTCAATTACTTTTGAGCGAAAATGTTGAAGGATTTTTAGAAGTGAAATTAAATATGGAAGAGGAGGCTAACGGAGTTTACTTGGTTCGGATTGTGGATGAGAATCTAGAAATTTTGGGATTGGGTAATTTAGTGAAAGGGGAATGATTCTTCGAGTTTTATTCTGAAATGTTTTGATTTCACATAAGGTGCTTAGCGCCCTTGATTTGTCTGCGATCGAAGTGCTGTATAGGAGGTGCTGAAGAGTTATATTTTGTAGAAAATAAGATGATTGATGCGATTGTAACTCTAACTGATAGCTTACACTAAAACCTTCCATCTCCGAGTGAACATTGGAAGGGCTATTTTAATTGTTACTGAAAAAATTACAACTGCAAATGTCATTTCAATTTTCAATCCATATCGTTTTCCAGTAAATCCGGACGACGTTCTTCTGTGCGTTTTAATGCTTGCTCTTCGCGCCATTCGTCGATAGCTTTGTCGTTGCCAGAAAGTAAAATATCTGGGACTTTCCAGTCTCTAAATTCAGCAGGTCTGGTGTAAACTGGAGGGGCCAAAAGGTCATCCTGAAAAGAATCAAAAAGGGCAGAAGTTTCATCATTCAAAACACCCGGAATCAAACGACCAATTGCATCTACCAAAACCGCAGCAGCAAGTTCTCCACCTGATAAAACATAGTCACCAATTGAGATATCCATCGTGATGTAATTTTCACGAATTCGTTCATCAACGCCTTTGTAATGTCCACAAAGGATGATTAAGTTTTCTTTCATAGATAACTGATTGGCAATGGATTGTGTGAGTGTTTTGCCATCAGGTGTAGCGTAGATGACTTCATCGTAGTTACGTTCGGAAAGAAGTTTGTCTAAGCAATTTGAGAGTGGTTCTACCATCATAACCATACCCGCGCCACCACCATATTGGTAGTCGTCGACTTGCTTATGTTTGCCCAAGCCATAGTCTCTCAACTGGTGTAGATGGATTTCCATTTTTCCTTTTTTTTGCGCACGCTTTAGGATGGAATGTTGGAAAGGACTTTCTAGTAATTCGGGTAGGACGGTGATGATATCTATTCTCATATTGTTTTCTTATTTGAGATTGCTTCGCTGTCAGATGACTTCCTTAAAAGATTGCGGTGACTTTGCTAGAGTGAGAGGTCGTTTCGCTAAGAGACTTCCCACTCATATGCTTCCTTCTGATGTGTACGGCGATGATGGCGATTACAACAGAAGGTCGCGATATAGGGAAAGTCTCTCAACCGTTTTAGCGGTGATTTTTCAGCGAAGCGATCTTGCAGTCATGACGAAGTCAATGATCGTCTGACAGCGAAAGCAGTTTCAAAATTGACTAGTTAATCTTAAGCAACTCTACTTCAAAAATAAGCGTAGAGAAAGGTCCGATATCTGCACCCGCACCACGCTCACCATAAGCAAGGTCAGCAGGAATGAAAAGCTTCCACTTGTCACCTTCTTTCATCAATTGCAAAGCTTCTACCCAACCTTGGATAACGCCATTTACAGGGAATGTTGCAGGTTCTCCACGTTCAACAGAACTATCGAAAACGTTGCCGTTTATTAGCATTCCGTGGTAATGAACAGTTACTTTGTCAGTAGCTGCTGGAGAAGCACCAGTTCCTGCGTTCATAACTTCATATTGAAGTCCGCTTGGAAGCGTAGTTACCTCAGCTCTTTTGCCATTGCTAGCAAGGAAAGCTTCGCCTTCTTCTTTGTTTGCACCAAAAGCTTTAGCAGCCTCTGCTTGTTGGTATTCTGTTACACATTTGTTAGCTTCCTCAGGAGTGAAGATGGTTGGCTTGTCTGCCAATACATCATTGATTGCCAATGCAAGATCATCGCCTTTGAGGTTTTTAAATCCTTGTTGCTTTAAGTTTTGTGCTATAAGAACACCAAGGCTGTAACTTACTGAGTCTACTTTTTGATTTGCCATAGTAGGGACCGCTTCTTTCACGGTATTTTGATTTAGTTTATTTTTTGTTGTGCACGACATCACGCCGGTCACCAACAATAAAATGATGAATAGATTTTTCATGTTTTTGTTTTTTTCAAAGTTGAAAAAAGACCGAAGGCAGAAGGCTGAAGTATCCCGCAAACGTAAATCCGCGATAGAAGGAAATTTCGGACTTCCGGCTTTTGTCTTCTTTACTTCTTCAATTCAGTATAATATTCAAAGAAATAAGGAATCGTTTCAATCCCTCTATAATAGTTAAACAAGCCAAAATGTTCATTAGGAGAGTGGATAGAATCAGAATCGAGACCAAATCCCATCAAAACAGATTTCGCATTTAGTGCTGTTTCAAATAAGGCAACAATAGGAATACTTCCTCCAGAGCGCTGAGGTAATGGATCCTTTTTGAATGTTTTCTTCATGGCCATTGAAGCAGCCTTATACTCTAAAGAGTCTGTAGGTGTCACCGCCGGATTACCTCCGTGATGTGGTGTCACCTTCACTTTTACACCTTCAGGAGCAATGGACTTGAAGTGTTTCTCAAATAACTTAGTAATCTTATCAGGATGTTGATTCGGAACAAGACGCATACTGATTTTGGCGAAAGCCTGTGAAGGCAAAACAGTTTTGGCACCTTCACCGATATAGCCTCCCCAAATACCGTTGACGTCTAGTGTTGGACGAATAGAAGTACGTTCCAGCGTCGTATAACCTTTCTCGCCTTGTACATCTTTGACTTTTAGATCTTTCTTGTACTTAGGTAAACTAAAAGGCGCCATGTTCATGGCTTTACGTTCCTTTTTAGTGACAACTTCAACGTCATTATAAAAACCAGGAATGTTGATCTTATTGTTCTTATCGTGTAAAGAGGCGATCATCTTGGATAAAACATTGATTGGGTTGGCAACAGCTCCACCATATACACCTGAGTGTAGGTCACGGTTCGGGCCAGTTACTTCTACTTCAACGTAGCTCAATCCACGTAATCCTGTAGTGATGGAAGGAACGTTGTTGGCGATGATAGAGGTGTCAGAGAGTAAGACGACATCACAAGCCAACAATTTCTTATTTGCTTTGCAGAATGCTTCTAGGTTTACAGAACCAACTTCCTCTTCTCCCTCAATCATAAATTTGACATTGCAAGGCAAAGACTTGTTCGCTATCATAGCTTCAAAAGCTTTGATGTGCATGTACATCTGGCCTTTGTCATCGCAGGCTCCACGTGCAAAGATGGCACCTTTAGGATGTAACTTTGTCTTTTTAATAACTGGCTCAAAAGGAGGCGAATCCCAGAGGTTGAGTGGATCTGGTGGTTGAACATCGTAGTGGCCATATACCAAAACGGTAGGTTTGTTTTTATCTACCATATACTCACCATATACGATTGGGTGACCCGGCGTTTTGTATACTTTTACTTTTTTTGCTCCAGCTTCCTTCAGTTTTTGGCTGACAAAAGTTGCTGTCTTTTTTACATCGCCATCATATTTGGAATCGGCACTGATGGAAGGGATTCTGAGTAAATCCAGCAACTCATCGAGATAGCGCTTCTCATTGGCTTTGTGGTATGCTTTTAATTCTTTCATATTTCTTAGGTTCAATTTTTATAAATGGAGCGCAAATATACGATTTCATTGGGAGGAATTTATGCAGCGTAGCAGCAAAATGTCAGTTTCAGTAGCAGTTACAATGGCAGTAGCCTTTAGCTTGGTCCTAGGATCTTATCTGGTTCTTCGTCAAATCTATTTTTGAATAACGGAAGTATAGCGATTGAATGGTATCGTCTTAAAAAGAATCGGAAAGAGATGAGCCAGTTTTAATACCATTAAAACACTGGGCCGAGAAAATCTAAAATCCCATCGCGCCATTTTTCTTCACCAATTTGCTTCATCATAATGCTGCGTTCAATCTGACCGTGCATTACGCCAAGTGATTGATTACCATTGATTAGTAACCAGCGACAGGTATTGTCGACAAGTTGAAAGCTATTTTTCTTATAGAGGCCATGGTCTTGCGCTACAAGGATTAGGAAATCGATATGGCTTTTTACGCCAAGTGTTTCCAACTCATTGAGTAGGCTAGAGGCGATGTTTTTAGAGCGATGGGTACTGGCAACGCAGAGGTCTGAGATGCCGAAAATTTTTGTGGTTAATCCGCCAATATTCATGGTCCTAAAATGGATGGCAAGATGCCCCACTAAGTTTTTTTCATCATAAGCCAGAAAGCGAAAGGAGGGGATCTGCTTATAATAACTCTTTTGATCGGGGTAAGAGGAAAAGCAATCTTTGAGAAGACTGATGATTTCTTTTTCCACTTTAGTGCTGAGGTTGTATTCTTCTGTGCGTTTTATTTTCATAAAATCAAACATAGTATTCGGTCAATAACTGAGTCAAATCATCTTCGGTTTTCAACCTTTTGAGCTCGCCTTCATGGGCGAAAGAGATTTGGCCATTTTCTTCTGAAACGATAAAAGCGGATAGATTAGTATTCTCAGTCACGCCAACTCCTGCACGATGCCTAGTGCCGGCAGAGGTAGGTAAGTTGGTGTTGGTTGAAACGGGAAGAATACAACTTGCTGCAATGATTTTATCACGAGAAATCACCATTGCGCCATCGTGTAGCGGGCTATCTTTTGAGAATATAGATTCGATCAGTTGTTGACTGATTTTAGA
This sequence comes from uncultured Saprospiraceae bacterium, assembly GCA_937921775.1. GTDB lineage: Bacteria > Bacteroidota > Bacteroidia > Chitinophagales > Saprospiraceae > CALGLS01. The sequence continues at coordinate 2,054 of CAKZUK010000022.1, read as the reverse complement.
TTCAAGTTTGACGCCGCTATTGGCGAAAAATTCAAGGTTAAGGTTATTCGCAAAAATGATCAGAGCACCGGTTCTACTTTTGCTCATATTGAGGATGGCAGTCTTGATGGAGAGAATATGTGCCTGTCGGTCGGTACTTTCGCTCCAGTTTTTGTCTAGCAATCGACTTAAGAAATTAGACCGTTGACGTATAGTACTATCTCCAATAAAGAGCAAAAATCGTCTAACTTCAGGTTGAAAGATAATTAGCAACATTAATACCCCTACGCTCACTAGTTGTCCAAGAATGGAGGACAGCAAATCCATTTCCAATATGCTAACCAGCCAATTGACTACATAAATCAGTATAAAACCGATAAAAATATTGAAGGCTACGCTTCCACGTAAAAGCTTGTAGATTTGATAAATCAAATAGCCAACGATCAAGATGTCGAGGATGTCCCAAATTCTAACGGGAAGGAAGCCTATTTGAAAAAGATAAAACATAGATGAATCTAGGGTAATAGAAAGCTTTCTGAGTTACTATGCAAATTTACTATAAAAAAGGACTTCTTTTAAAATTTGGATGAATTCTCATTGTGTTTCCAATCTAATCGTTAAATTTAGACCTTGTTCTATAGTCCCTATCATGTTTAAAGATAAAATTCGCCAATGTTTCATAAGCTCCTCTTCAAGGAAACCAACGCCTCCACTTTGTCTCTGTTTCGAATTTTTTTTGGTGCGCTAATGGTGTATCAGATGATTTACTATTTCAGAGTAGATTATGTTTTTCAGTTTATTTCAGGGCCAGAGTTTCTGTTTGATTATCCTTTGGTGCCATTTTTTGGAGCGCTTCCCTTGGGAGTACTTAAGGTCATCCATTTTGGATTGCTTATTTCAGCAATAATGATCATGCTAGGTTGGTTCTATCGCTATGCCATGGTTTTCTTTTTTCTGGGAATTACTTATTTTTCATTCATTGATAAAACCTTGTACAACAATCATATGTATCTGATTTCTTTGATCAGCTTTGTAATGATTTTTATGCAAGCAGATACTCGGTATAGCTTAAAAGTAAGTACTAAGAAAACAGCTCCCGCTTGGAATTTAAGGCTCTTACAATTTTTGATGGTCTTGGTTTACTTTTATGGTGGTCTTGCAAAACTAAATGTTGATTGGCTCAATGGTAGTATCCCGACTGCGATGGTTGAACAAGGAAAGGAAGGAGCGATCTTTTCTAAAAATGTTTTAGTTGCTTTCTTGAGCTACGGTGGTGTAGTCTTTGATCTATTGGTCGGGTTTATGTTATTATGGGGACGAACAAGATGGCTGGGCTTCGCTTTGGTTATTGCCTTTAATCTAATTAACGCTCAGTTTCTTTTTGATGATATTGGCGTGTTTCCGTATTTCATGATTTGTGCAACTATACTCTTCTTTGATCCAGAAAAAGTATCGGTATGGATCAATAAAATCCTACCTTCTGATAAAACGGATAATGTTAAAAGCAAAAAAAGAAAAGCTAAGCAGGAAGTACAGAAAATAGCATTAGCAAATATCTGGACTTCAGTTCAAAAAAGAACAGCAATCGGTATCGGTGTCTTTGTCATCTTTCATTTAATCTGGCCATTCAGATCGCATCTATTGACCACTAACCCAGAGTGGACCGGACACGGTAGCCGCTTCGCTTGGCGCATGAAAATGCAAACCAAGAAAATAGATACATTTAAAATGACTGTTACTGATGGTCCAAATGGTACGCCTCAAGAAATTGACTATAAGTCGTTTCTATCGGTGAATCAACTAAAACATCTAGTAAATGAACCCTATCAAATTGCTCAGTTTGCAAAATACTTAAAAGAAAAAGCTATTCGAAAAGGTATGGCGAAAGATCCGATTATAAAAGCTACGGTAATGGTGGAGTATAATAAACGGCCTTCTCAGTTGTACATTGATCCTAATACGGATTTGACAAAAGTGGATTTGAGTCCTTTTGCTGATTATGATTGGATTATGCCTTTGCAGAAGGGGGAGTAGTGGAAAGTCAAAGTGGTAGTTGTAATTTTCCCTTTAAGGGG
>CAKZUK010000021.1 GCA_937921775.1 uncultured Saprospiraceae bacterium | reverse complement strand
GCTTGTGAATTGGCTAACTTAATTGTTACTTCATCCGGTTGTGATGCGAATGGTGACTTTGGAGTAATATTGAACCTAGATCAAGCGAACGCGAGTACTCAGTTTTCGATATATGTGAATGGATCTCCATCGGGTACTTACCTATATGCTGACCTTCCTTTATCGCTTCCTAGTTATTTGGAAGGTGACGGTATTACATCTTACAGCTTCCTTATTCAAGATTTTGAGAATCCTGGGTGTAGTGTGAATTATACCTTACAGCCAGTGAATTGTAACGTACCTACTTGTGCTATTTCAAATATTATTGTAGACCCAGCACAGTGTACTTCTGATTCGACTTACAGTATGTTTATTAATTTTTATTATGAAAATAATGGTACAAATGGTTTTGATATTTCAACCGGAGGTGTAAGTCTTGGAATTTTTAATTATTCGGATTTACCTTTGACTTTAGATGATTTTCCATCATCTACTGGAACCATGCAAAATGTTTTCATCTGTGATATTGATAATCCAGATTGTTGCCAAGAGCTTTCATTCATGGGAACAGATTGTACGCCAGATCCGATTTGCGAATTAGGTGGTTTTGAAACCACACTTTCACCTTGTAATGATTCAACAGGCAATTTCTTTGTAACACTTGATTTTGAATATGCCAATACTGCGACTACATTTACTGTGGCAGGGAATGGTACTATTTATGGAACATTTAACTACACCGATTTACCTCTCACACTTGGTCCTTTGGCTGGTGATGGTAGCACTAATTATGAGTTTGTAGTTACAGACTCAGAAAGTCCTAACTGTGTTCTTGAGACTGTAATAGGAACGGTGAATTGTACGATGGATTGTGAATTGTTTACACCAGTAGTTGATCCAATTCAGTGTACTTCTGATTCGACTTTCAGTTTATTTGTCGATTTCGATTTTGTAAATGTATCTGGACCAACATTTAATATGTTTGCAGATGGTTCAATGGTAGGGACCTATAATTATGCAGACTTACCATTAGAGATTGCAGACTTTCCAAGTACGGGAGCTGCAGTCGTTACCTTAATGGTTTGTGATATGACTGATCCTAACTGTTGTGCATTTACAACATTTGAAAGCTTAGATTGTGAAACGGAATGCAATATCTTCGGTGTAACTGCTGAAGCGCTAACTTGTGATCAAGGTTTGTTCCTTGTTGAATTGAACGTAGAATTTCAAAATCCGGGACCACTTGGCTTCCAGGTTTTTGGGAATGGTACAAACTATGGTAACTATAGTTACAGTGATCTACCAATTACAATTGGAGCACTTGAAGGTGATGGTGTAACTGAATATGAATTTGTAGTTGCAGACTTGACCAATACGAATTGCTCTAACTTTACAACGATTGAAGCTGTAAATTGCCTAGACGAATGTGTCTTTGATGAAGTAGTTGCAACTCCACTGAATTGCGAATCAGATGGTGAATTCATGATACTGCTAAGTTTCTCTACAAATAATGTTAGCTCTGAAGGATATTCTGTTTCCGGAAACGGTGAAGATTATGGTGTATTTAACTACGACACGAATGCTTTAGTTGGACCTTTCCAAGGAGATGGAACAACGATTTATGAATTCATCTTAACAGATGCGGTCAATCAGGATTGTGTTGGTGGAGTAGAGGTGGAGGCACCACTTTGTGCGGTTGATGCTGTTCGTGATGCTTTCAACGGTGCTGTAGCTATCAGCTATAATTTTGTGGGCGAGCAAGTAGTAATTAAAATGGATACTCCTTTTGCAGAAGCTTCAGATATTCTGATTTACGATGTAACTGGTAGATTACGCCATACCGCTACAATAGCGGCAGGAACAACTACTGAAATGATTGATGTAGCTCATTTAGGAACTGGTCTTTTCATCTGTCAATTGCGTAATAGCAAAGGTAGTGTAAGCGAGTCTTTTGTGAACGCTAAATAACATTTGTTCGTTATTTGTCAAAGAACTTATTCTTTAAAACAAATTGAACTTATCCCGAATTCGCCTGATGGTGGATTCGGGATTTCTTTTTTAGATGTTATATGAACAGAGAATTAGTATGGAGTCTGCTTGACAGGTTCAACGATTCAAAATTTCTCAAGTTTATCTTGTGCAACAGACTTACAAATATGTATATACGGTAGTCTGGCCAGCCGGACAGGCTCATCATAATAGCTGGGCTATTAGATTCCAGGCCTTCCTTGGTTTTTCTCAAAAGCCCTATTTGGTTCCTATGCAAAATCTCTAGTTGTCAAAAGGAATCTCTTCCTTTGCAGGTTTTGCAAATTCTTTATCCGAGGCATTAATTTCAAGCTCAGGACCTTTTTTGAATTTGACGTTTAGTTTGTAATTGCCACCAAGGTTGGCCATGACGGGAACCATCATCATGTTCATGATTTCTCGAGCTTGTTTTTTTGATTTTTCCATGATACCTGATTCGACGGCATCTTTTCGGAATTCACGTCGAAGTATGTTGAAGTTTTTATTGAAGTCATCGTTGTTAACTTCACGCATCCAACCGATATCTAGTTTGTCGACTTTAGGATATACTTCGTGAGATAGAACTTTTGGTGCTGCGAGTGTAACAGTCAGTGTTTTACTTTTTGTGTTGAGTTTGATGTCAAAAAATTCTTTTAGGTCGAAGCCAGCCTTGATAATACTGATGGCTGATATTTCCATGTCAGTGGTTGATACATTGATGCCCATTATTTTGGTTTGCATCTGTTTGGTCAATCCTTTTTTGTCGCGTATTTCTACTGTAGCAAGTTCGGCGATCATCTTTTCTACGCGTTCTTCCATCATTCCTTTGGAGCGCGTAAAGTCATCTATAGCGGCGCGTTCTTTGAGTCGGGTGATCATGGGGCGTAGTGCTTCAGTCATGGCTATGGCGCAGGGAGTATCTACTTTTCTACCTCGTACATTTAGTTTTCCTTCTTGAGATTTGACCATAGACATGATCACATGGTTGACCAAAAAGCAAGTGTATTTTGAGGCAACTTCGTTGAGTACATTGGCGGCGCTGGCGGCTTCATTACCATACCAAGCTTCATATAAGTTGGCGGTGCTATCGCTCAAGCTGACAAAGTCATTGTAGTAGAGTTGCCTCAAATAATTGTGGTGTTCCTTATAAGCAGGTTCGAGGTGTAGTTTGATACTGTCGGAGAGATCCATTCTATCAGCAACGTGGTGTAGAATGCTCAAGTTGAAATTATAAACTAAGTCATTGAACTCCTTGCGGTAGCGCTGGGGATTAGAAAGAATAGCTAAGGCATCTTCTTCATTCATTTCAAAGTTAAAATCGGCAGGCTTATAGTTAATCTGCATGTCTTGAGGAACGCTGGTAGCAACTGAGTTTTTAAAGTAATTGTACAAAATAAATGCACAGATACTAATAAAAGTCACGTAGATGAGTAGTTTGCCGATACTTAAACCATTATTCATTATTGTCTATTTTAGGTGGTGTGTTTATTTGGACTTAAGCTTTATAACAAAGTAACGAAGATTAGAGGATGGAGGTACGATTTTTCGATAGAAATTTTATTGGCTAATTGATTCCCAACATTGGTAACTAGTTTAATACAGAATTGTTTTTGTTTTAAAAGAATCCTAAAATAATCAATATAATTGGCAGCAATTTGATGTAATAGTCCGTTATTACCTTGAAATTCATTTTCCCCAACCAATTGAATAAAGAATTCTCTTAGATAGTTAGTATGATAAAGTCGTGGTGCATTTGCTTCACGGCTTTTTTATTTGCCTCAACTGAAAAGTGCGGATGATTTTCGGATAGATTCAAGTGATATTCTTATTCTTCCTGTTTAAAATAATCAACTATGCTTTTTAATTTCAAGCTTTTTTATCGGTAGAATGCCTATTTTGAGCTCAAATTAATTTACGAATACTAAAACTAGTTCGACCTCGAAGAAACTCGAGGAGTAAAACTTATAAATACCGACTTTAATGCTCTTCCAACAGCAAACTATAAACTGCAAAGGCCGATTACTTGATCTCTCCAATCCAATTGTGATGGGTGTCCTTAATCTTACTCCTGATTCTTTCTTTGATGGTGGCAAATACAGCTCAGAAAAAGCCATTTTGACGCAAGTTGAGCGCATGCTAACGGAAGGCGCTGCCTTAATTGACATTGGTGGTATGTCCTCGCGTCCCGGAGCTGATATTGTTAGCCCAGAAGAAGAGTTACTACGGGTAATGCCATCTATCAATTTGATAGTCAAGAACTTCCCTGACTTAATCTTATCTGTAGACACCGTTCATTCTAAAGTCGCAAAAGAAGCGGTAGAAGGAGGCGTACACATCATCAATGATATTTCAGGAGGAGACATAGACTCGGAGATGTTTGCTACTGTAGCAAAGCTAGAGGTACCCTATGTGCTGATGCACATGAAGGGCAAACCATCAAATATGCAAAGCCAGCCTGCTTATGACGATGTAGTACAGGAGGTGTTGGATTTCTTTGTAAAAAAAATCGGGGAATTACGTGCACTAGGCGTTAAAGATATAATCTTGGATCCTGGTTTTGGCTTTGGAAAATCACTTGAACACAACTATGATTTATTGAAAAATCTAGAGGTATTAAAAATACTTGAGCTACCTTTACTAATCGGTATTTCAAGAAAATCTATGATCTATAAACTCTTAGAAACCAGTGCTTCTGAAGCTTTGAACGGTACTACTGCTTTACATATGGTTGCTCTGCAACAAGGTGCTCAGATATTGAGGGCTCATGACGTGCGGGAAGCTAGGGAGGTCATACAGCTTTATTCACAACTAAATAAGGTTTAGCTTTCAATTAGGAAAAGGCCGATTTGTATGTCTCAAAAACAATAAGAAACGATAATGCGTAAAATTATTATTCTACTTCTGGTGATGCTTCCGATATTCACCTTTGCTCAAAAAGAATGGCTTGCTCTAGACGCTTCTACAGAGCAGCTTAAAATATCCTTTTTCGCAGAACCCAATGTGGTATATGATACGGTTGATATTGGCGATGGTATGCAAGCAACAGTAATTGCCTGGGATGTAGAAATAGATGATGCTTCGCATCCCAATGTTTTGTATTCATTAGGAGTGACCAAATTTCCAGCATCCTTCTTACATTCGGATTCCTCCTTTGAGGCAATTGAACCATTGCTGGAATCTGCAGCTAGTCCAATCATGGAAAGTGAATATTTTGAACACTTATCCGGGAAGTACCAAATGAAAGATGGATATCCTGGAAAAAACTATAAGTTTAAAGTATTAGGCTCCGAAGGCATGTTGGAGATGCAAGTGTTTTTAGTAGAGAATCAATTGATACAACTTTCAATTATTACTCGCCCAGAAAATTGGTTTAACATTACGTATTAATTCATTTTGTATATTTGATGCATCATGAAAAAATAAGTTGAGTGAATTGCTTGACTAGAGTACTCTAAGCACAGCAGAAGACTAGAATGATTTAAACTCTAAATAGAACACACACACACACAACCACAATCACAAAATAAACGTGCAACACTTACCCGAAGATATTATCAACAAATCAGGTCTAGCTTTTCTACGGGCTTACTATCGTATGCGCGATCGGGCGGGTAGCGGTAAGACAATAACGAGTGCTAATGTGGAGACAGAAGGTGGAATCATTGCCGATGGTCACCTTTCTTTTAGCACCAAAATGGGGGAGCCATTTACAGCGACTCTAGAAGCAACCTCTTTCGATACTTTAGACGAAGTAAAATATAAAACTCAAGGGCAAATCCTAGCTTGGGATAGTTTTGCAGTTGGTAGTTTGGTTACCGCTTTTGTATTTAGCTACAGTTATGCTTTCAATCAATTTACGATACACCAGATAGGCTTGGTTTACTCAGTTTTTCTGTTGTTGGGACTGATGATTGTCATGACTGCTTTGTACTTTTTCATGTTTCGTTGGTTACAGCGATATCGATATATTTATGCGATCGAACAGTTTAAGAAATACCATGCAGATGAGCAATGGATTGCCATAGGAGATTCTATTTTTGATGGTCCCGAAAATAGGTACATGAAAGAACTAAAGTCGCAGTGTGTTATCAATGGCTTTGGTTTGCTTTCGGTAGAGGCAGATTTGAGGGTGCAACTGTTGATCACCCCTTCAAGGAGAGAAGTATTTGGAAAAAAACGTGCTAATCTAAAATTTGATGACCGAAATTTAGGCAATCAAAAAGGTAAACTGGCACAATTGAAAAAAATTGGATCAAAACTAGCTAGTAAAAATCCATTGAGGAATCAGACGATGTTTAAGTCCAATGCTTTTGGACGTTACCAAAAGAGCTTTACCGGTCAGATCCTACTATCTGTCTTTTCTCTTTTTTTGCTCACAGGTATTTTTTATAAGCAATTGCAAGATGCTCCCTTCCTTTATGTAGACGAGCAAGCTTATGTGGATAGTTTAGAAAATTACAAACAGAGAACCTTCCCAGAATTTGATGAACCTGCTATTGACACCGCTTGGGTAGATCCATTTACAAAAGAACAAAGCTATTTGGATATCAACGAGGATCGAAACACCTTGTCAGATATTGAAGCGGAAGATTGGGACGGAATATCAGACTCTCCTTTACTGGGCGAGGGATTGATTGAAATTGATGCCGTTCCCCGAAAAGGTAAAAAGCAAGTCATCTTATCAGCTGGTGATGGAACGACAAACACTTATGATTGCGCTCGTCTTTACAACATGCACGGAAAATTCTATCTCGTGCAGGACAACATCTATTCTTCTTTGTCGGCTGCAGAAAAGCGCATCAAACAAATGAACAAGAAAGGCATTCCACTAAACGCTTTTTGTCTGGGTTGTTTGGAAAAAGGAAATGAACGCTATGTAGTGCATTATGATTTCTTTTCTGCAAGTCGTAGCGAAGCGGATGAGGTGGTCAAGCGATATAAGCGTTTGTTAAAAAAGAAGGGAGTGAAAGGGAAGAAAATTGCGGTCCGTTCTTTGGAATTTGAGTAGCTGCGATAGTAAATTTAATTCCCTCATTTTTATTTTTTAATAAAATGCCAAGCCGCCTCCACAAAATACAAATCACGATCACACTCTGCCTCTTGGCACAAATGCTTTTGTCTTTCCAACTCTGGTTGCCAAGGACCAGAAGCTTCCCAATCATACCTGCATTTGACTCTATTCCAATCTCAAATGTAGCAAGTTCATCATTCCTGATCCTTGGGATATTTATCGGCTCATTAATTATGAGGCTATTTTTGAAAAACAATAAGTGGCTATTTTTCGTAAGCATCATTTTTGCAGTTTTGCTAATAATGCAAGACATCAACCGACTCCAAGTTTGGTTCTACCAATTTATCATTATGCTCATTTTAATAGGAGGGGAGAAGCGGCTAGGAAGGAATGTCGTTATCGGAAATTTACAATTCATTCTTATTGCTATTTATATCTGGAGCGGGTTTAATAAACTCGGAGTTTACTACATCGAAGACACTTTCCCTTGGCTGATGGAGGCAATGACTCCTTTAAAATCATTTGGTAAAATTCGCTTTTTGGCAATAGCCTCAGCGCTATTCGAAATAACATTGGGTATTGGCTTACTTTTCAAAATAACAAGACGATGGTCTTGCTATCTTGTGCTTGTATTTCACCTATTCATTCTTTTAGTTCTCGGACCATTTGGACACAACTGGAACCAAGTCGTTTGGCCATGGAACATATGTCAAATCTTTCTGGTCTTTTTCCTTTTTTACAAAACCGATTTCGTGTCACTAAGCCAGTTATCACGACCAGCTCCTGTCTTTGTTGTTATTCTACTACTTTTTGGGCTTTTACCCGCTTTCAATATTGTTGACAAATGGCCAGATCAACTTTCTTTCAAAATGTACTCTGGAGCCTACTCCGAATGCGTATTATTCGCCCCTGCAAAAGATGGTACCTGTTTCCCTGATCACAAAGCTGTTTACACAGGCCAGTCACCCAAAGCAAGCTCAGAATTTAGTCTCATTCTAGACGATTGGTCAATAAGTGAATTAGGTGTAACTCCTTTTGTGAATATTCGTTTTTATAAGCGACTAGGAACGCAATATTGCAAGTGTTTGGATTATGATCCGAATGCAGGTATTGAGCTATTGACTGTAGACCGCTGGAATCGAACAAATGAAGGCTATCAACGGATATCATGCAAGGAGCTTAAGAATCAAAAATAAGGGATAAAAAAATCGCTTCTTTCTCTGAAAATCAGTTATTTAGAGCTTTTAACCTCATAAAGGGCATGAATCCCATAAATCAGTATTAAATATTCGTTAAAAGTAATTGCTAGTAAATAAAACAATACTGTCTTTTTGTTAATACTTTTGGAGGACTCTTTGTTAATGTTTTGGTTCTTAGTAAAATAACGAATGTTTTAAACAAATTCAAAGTAAGGAAGTCAAAGGCTTACAAGCCATAAATCGGATTAATGAGTAAATGAATAAATCGCCAAATCATATAGAGGATTTTTTCGGAAGGGTACGGCGTCGGCGAATAATGAAACGTTTCGGCCTTGCATTGCTATATCTGATTTTATTTGTCCTCTTTTTGCTTGGTTTGATTTGGGTTCTTGTCCAAAATGAAAAAGTGCAAAACTGGGCTGCTAAAAAAGCAACCAATTTTCTCAGCGAAGAATTGCAAACCAAGGTAGAAGTGGATCGTTTAGAAGTCGAGTTTTTCAACTCATTGGTCTTGAAAGGACTTTATGTCGAAGACCTCAATGGCGATACCTTACTTTACTCCGGTGAGATAACTTCCAGTCTCAGTGCTAATCTAGTAGCACTTCTAGACCGCGACCTAGATATCGATGAAATTCAACTAAAAGATACCCGTCTTTTCATTCGAAGAGATACTGGTCAATACGACAACAACCTCAAACAGGTTTTGAATAACATCATAAAGCCTAAAAAGAAGAAAACAAAGAAATCAAGTTCGAAACCATTCTTTCTTGATATCGATGATATTTATTTTTCCAATCTGCACTTCATAGAAGATGATAAAGTCGATGGAGAAGTACTCGATGTGTTTTTGCCAACAGGCCACTTTAAAGTAGATGATATTGACTTAGAGAAAAATAAATTTGAACTCGGATTGGTCGAAGTTGATGCGCCAGTGATTTTGTTCGAAGATCATCAGGATTATCCTTTGCCTCCTCGACCAAAGATGGTGATTCTTGAACCAGTAGACTCTACTGAAGCCCAGATATTCGATACCACTGATATTTCTTACCCGCTTCTGATCAAAGTACACGACGTGGTTTTGAAGGACGGTATTTTTGATTTACATAATTATCGAAAAGCACCTGTTAAGACTACTCCAGAAGATCGATTGGATTGGAAGCATCTTTCTGTGTTGGATATTCAGATTGATGCAGATAGTTTTGTGTTTACAGAAGGGGAGTACACGGCTCAGGATTTACATATTGCTTGTCGCGAAAGTAGTGGTTTTGTTTTGGATAAATTGGACGCAGGTAATGCTGTTGTTTCCAATCGGGCGATTAAGTTGTATGACCTTGATTTAATAACACCCTATAGCTCGGTGGGTGATACTTTGATTTTGAAATATCGAAAGTTTAAAGATTTAAAAGATTTCAACGACCGGGTCATCATGCAAGCTTATTTTAATGATTCTAAAATTGCGATTCAAGATATCCTCGTTTTTGCACCCAATTTAAAAAACAATAAATTCTTTAAGCAAAATGCAGGAGAAGTTTTTGAAATTGATGGTTACGTTTCCGGAAAGGTGAATAGCCTCAAAGGGAAAAACATAAATATGAAACTGGGTTCAAGTACCACCTTTAAAGGAAACTTTAGTTCTAGAAATATCGCCGTTCGGAATGAGGAGATTGTCAACTTAAATTTGGAACGTCTACTTACCGATGTCAAAACACTGCGCTTGCTGGTACCTGGATTTAATCCTCCTGCCAACTTTGATAAACTTGGGACAATAGACTTTAGCGGAAAGTTTGATGGTTTCTTTGTGGACTTTGTAGCTTTTGGAAAACTGAAAACAGACCTAGGAGTAGCAGAAATGGATATGGGATTGGATTTATCCAAAGGACGTGATTTGGCTACTTACAATGGTCGACTCAATCTGATTGACTTTGATTTGCAAAAATGGTCGGACAACAAAAACCTCGGAAAAATAACGATATCAGCTGAAGTGAAGCAAGGGCAAGGGCTTAACCTCGAAACGGTAAATGCACAGGGAAGTGGAAAGATTGACCAGTTTGATTTTAGAGGATACCAATATCGAAATATTGAGATGGATGGTTTGTTGACACAAAATTTCTTTGAGGGTTTCTTGAGCGTAAAAGATGATAATACAGATTTGGTTTTTGATGGTTCGATTAACAATCGGGATAGCATTCCAAAATTTGACTTTAAAGCGAATGTCAATAAAATTGATTTAGGTAAACTAAACTTATCAAAACAGGATATCGTCGTCTCTGGTATACTTGACTTAAAACTGGATGGCAAAGACCTATCTACCATCAATATTGATTCTCGTGCTTTTGACCTTGAGCTAATTCACAACGGCACAGATCGTTATCACTTGGATTCGCTTGATCTGGAGTCAAGCATTAATGCAAAGGGGTTTAGAAATTTATCATTAAACTCTGATGTTGCTATTGCCAGCATTGACGGTGTTTATGATATTCAAGAACTACCCGAAACGATCCTCCAATTTCTAGAAAGAAATTTTACAGCAATTACTGATCGCTTCAACATCAAAAGTAAGAACAAAGAAATCAAACCAAGTAAATTCAATTTTGATTTAGAAATAATTGACAGTCGTAATTTTGCTAACTTATTGGATACCAAAATGGATACGATTCGACAAGCCAAGTTTAAAGGCAGCTTTGATGGCATCACTGATCAGTTAAAACTAAACGCCAAGGTGCCATTCATTTTTTATGACCATACGAAATTTGAAGACATTGAGCTGGATATCATGACCGATGAGGGCTATGCAGAGATAGAAGCTGGCATCGCCAATACTACGATTCAAGACGAAATCTACGAACCATTTTCTTTCAACGGTGTTCTTCAGAACGATACACTCAAATTTGGACTCAACTCCAATATCTTTACGAAGAAAAATAACCTGCTCGATGATATCAACCTCAATGGAGAATTGTTCTTCTCGGATGAATTTTTTCAGGTTCGGATGCTAACTTCCAATCTTGAGTTGTTGAGCAATCAATGGGAAATTGCAGAAGATAATTACATTCGATTTGGAAAAGGATTTATTGAAACGAATAACTTTGACCTCACTAGCGACAATAAACGAATTGTTCTGCGAAGCATCGGAGAAAGGGGGCTTGCACTCGACCTAGAAAACGTTCGACTCAGTTTGATTGATGAATTTTGGGATTATAGCAAACTTGACTTTGATGGTCGAATTAATATCAATGCAACAGTAGATGATATTTTTAAATTGGAAGGAGTACGTGCCATTGCGGTAGCAGATACACTCGAAGTGAATGGCGACGACTGGGGTGTTTTGAGGTTAACTGCTGAGATGGAAAATACCAGTCAACCTGTAGATGTGTATATGAGCATCACACGTGGGGAGGAGCAGCTGACAGCTGAGGGTTTCTTTGGTCCATTGAAAAAAGGGGCACCTCGCTTGAGTGATAATGATTATGAACTGGATTTAAATATCAACACATTTCCATTGTATATTGCTGAGTACTGGATCGGAAATGGTGTATCTAACACTTTGGGTACATTTGATGCAGATGTGCATTTGGAAGGGAGATTAAAGCAAAAGCCAAATATTTCAGGAACCTTTAGTGTAACTGATTTAGCCATTACGATTGACTATCTGCAAACGCGTTACCGGATGGAATCTGGTTCGGCGACAATTTCGAACTCAATGTTTGATGCTTCGGGAGCTAGGTTGCAAGATGAATTAGGTAATTATGCAACGATTCAGGGCGGACTGGCTCATGATCATCTGAAAAACCTAAGACCCTCCGCTTCAATCACTTCCGATGAGTTTTTATTTTTGAATACAACATTGGAAGACAACGATCTTTATTATGGAACAGCGATAGGAGGTGGAACGGTTCGTTTTGCTGGTACGTTTCCGCAAACAGAAATCTTCATTGATGCGACAACTGGCGATAATACCAAGTTGAATATTCCGGTAACGGATGAAAGGAATTCGGGGGAGGTTACTTTTATTACCTATGTTGATAAGGATAAAAAAGTGGAAGAGGAGGAGGATCGTTCAAGTAAAGAACTTCGAGGAGTCAATGTTGAGATGTTTTTAAATATTACAGAAGCAGCAGAGGTCTTCATTATTTTTGATGAACGAGCGGGTGATAAGATTCAAGGAATTGGTGCAGGAGACGTCCGATTGTCTGTTAGTCGTTCGGGTGAAATAGAAATGTATGGTGATTATTTGATCTCTGAGGGGAAGTACCTTTTTACACTTTTGAATTTAGTGAACAAACCCTTTGAAGTGAAAAAAGGAGGTACCATTAGTTGGAATGGGGACCCCTTTGATGCGACTATTAATCTAGAAGCGGTTTATAGTTCCACAACACCTCTGAGCACATTCTTGTCAGAATATACAAGTGGAGTCGGAGGAAGTGATATTGAAACCTTGGCTCGAACGTCTGCTCAGGTTGACCTGATCATGAGTTTGACAGGAGCACTTTTATCACCTGATATTGAATTTGATTTGCGCTTTCCAAATGTTAAACCTGAGCTGAGAAATTTCGTCGAAAGTCGACTAAGTATTTTGCGACAAGATCAAAACGAACTCAATCGACAGGTCTTTGGTCTGATGGTGGTTGGTAGTTTTCTCCCTTCAGGTGATGATGCGCTTTCTGGTCGACAGGGATTGATAACCTTTAATACGGTGACAGAAATGCTTTCCAATCAATTGTCAATTTATCTGACAGAACTCTTGTCTGATGTTTTCTCTGATGTTGGATTTATTTCGGGAGTTAATTTTGATATCAATTATTCTGTTTATGAAGCAGATGAGATTGATCCAGATGGTCAGGAGATCGTGCGAACTGGTAGTGAACTAGAACTTCGCCTTCGCAATGATTTGTTTAATGATCGCCTATCCATCAATGTAGGAGGAAACATTGATTGGGGTAATAATAATGGCATTTCAACTGCACAAAATCAAGGGGCCTTTTTGGCTGGAGATGTGGTGATTGAATATACCTTGACAAAGGATCGACGGTTCAAGGTGCGCTTTTATCAGTTGACGGATCAAACGTTTGAAGGCCGAAGAAATAAGACGGGGCTTGGTTTTAGTTATCGTCGCGAGTTTGATTCCTTTAATGAGTTTATTGGGAATATGAAGAAGACTGCGCTTAAGGCTGCTGACTCCGATTAGTGAGCGCGGAACTATGTTGTTTGCTGGCTCGCTTGTTTGAAGAAGCTAGAGATCTGCTTAGGGACTTTCTAGGCTTGAATTTGATGGGTTCTAACGGATTAAGACATTTTTTTTAATAAGCTGTTTGATATAAAAAAGCCTTAAAGGAGTTCATCCTTTAAGGCTTTTTCAATGTGTGCTCAATCTGTGCTTGTCTGAGGCTTGGCCATGGTAGGGTTCAATCCTACTTCACTTGCAAGTCAAGGTAAATCGGATAATGATCGCTAAAACCACCATAATAATTGGGTCCACCATAAGTACGCGAAGGAGTAGGGCCATATTTCTTATCATTATAATTCAACCACTCTTCGCTAAAAATTGCAGCATCGGTAGCGGAAAGCGAACAAGAGCCATCAAGCAACGAAGAGGAAACGATAAATTGGTCTAACATGTTCCAGTTGCCTCTATAATTGTAGGTTCCTTTCCCCATTTTATCTAGAGCAGCAGAGCAGTTATATAATTCTTGCGTCGTTATTTTTTCAGAAGAAGGCTTGGCATTAAGCGTATAGAGTAAGCTATTGTTGTCAGGCTCATCATTGAAATCGCCAGTAATGATAATATTTGCTTTAGGGTCTGCTTTGAAAATTTTCATGGTCTCTTTTCGAAGTTGAGTTGCCACATAAACGCGCTTGGGTTCGCTGGCTTCCAGTCCACCTCTTCTTGATGGCCAGTGATTGATGAAAAAATGAATTTTTTCTTTGCCACGGAAAGTGCCTTCTACATGGAGAATATCACGAGTAGTGTAGTCCTCTACTATTTCTTTTGGAAAGTTGATTCGCGTTATATTGGTTTTTTCTACAGTGAAAAGCGAACTCATGTAAAGCATGCCTACATCAATGCCACGAAAATCTGGTGACTCTTCATGTGCATATTTATAGCCGTAATTTTTTAGCGAAGTTTTATTAATTAAGTCTTCCAATACTTGTGCGTTTTCCACTTCACAGACACCAATGATGGGAGGATAGTTCATTCCTTGAAATACCTTTGCGATTGCATCTAGTTTTTTTTGATAGCGCTCGGCAGTCCATTCTTTTTTACCAGTTGGAGTAAATTCTTCATCAGCTTTATCGGGGGCATCCTCTAGGTCGAATAAGTTTTCTACATTGTAGAAAGCGATTCGGTAGGCGCCATCTTTTTTGAAGTCTTTGAGTTTTGTCTTTAGAGGAGTGCTACTACAGGCACTGAAGAGTAGAAAGACAAGTAGTGTAGGGATGATTCTTTTTATAAAGGTCATGTTTGAAATTTAGTTAAATTGATTTGTAAGCCAAATATATGGCATGTTTTTCTAGTCGATAGTCAGATAAATTTTTCCTCGTTTGATTTAGAATTTGGACATATTCTCCTAATTATTCCCCAATCCTAACAATCAAAGCCCGCTCAACCACTACCGGTATCCGACCTTTAGTAACAATCCGAAAACTCAAAAACAAACTCCAAGTTCCATCTGCATTTTTATAGCCTTCAAACAAGCCCTCCCGAATCGGATAAAATCCCTTCTCCATTCCTCGCATCATACGTGTAAACAAAGCACCGATATTTTGCAAATCCTGATCCTTATAATAAAAATGATCGATTTCAGGCGCAATCTCAAACTGCACTCGATCCAATATTTCATCATCCCCAACCAAGGGATCATCATTAAATTTCATTTCAAAACTAAACACCGTCATATTACCTCGATACACCGGATTCACTTGAAATGGATCATCACCATCATCGAGTCGAAGCACTGACTCAAAATCAATGGTTCCATTGCAACTATGATTTGCAGTACAATCCTTTTCATATTTTCCTTGAAAATCTTTTTTGAATTGAAAACGCTCATCAAGGTCATCGCTGCAGCTACTGAATAGGAGAGCGCATGCTAGTATTTGAAATAGGACTAGGAATGATTTCATTTTTTTGATTTAGAATTAGTCAATGTCAGTAGCAATGGAAATGGGCCGCATCCCATGTTTTTATTTTACAGAAAAAAGCCTCCGCATTCAAAATGTCTTAGAATTAGAATTTCCTTAAGCTTGTGTACTCAGGTGACGCAACCAATGGTCCACCACCACTAAGGCAGCCATGGACTCTACGATCGGAACTGCCCGTGGTACCACACAAGGGTCATGTCGACCACGTCCTGCGACCTTAGCAGGCATACCATCCTTATCCACACTATCCTGCTCTGGAATAATCGTAGCTACTGGCTTAAATGCTGCCTTGAAATAGATATCCATTCCATTCGAGATTCCACCCTGCACACCACCTGAAAAATTAGTCTCCGTTCTAATCACGCCATCTACATTAATAAATTTATCATTATGCTCAGACCCTTTCTTTTGGACCCCATCAAAACCAGAACCATATTCAAAGCCCTTGCAGGCATTAATACTCAAAGTAGCTTTACCTAAGTCAGCATGAAGTTTATCAAAAACGGGTTCACCTAATCCAACAGGACAGCCTTTGATCACGCAGGTAATTACACCTCCAGTTGTATCTCCAGCCTTTTTTATTTTGTTGATGTAGTCAATCATTTTTTCAGCGTAGTCTGCATCAGGACAACGAATGATATTTGATTCAGTTTGACTCAAATCCAATTGCTGATAGGTTTTTTCCATAGCAATGGGACCAACTTGGTTGACAAATGCTTGCACGCTTATTCCATGCTTTCGCAAAAGTGCCATCGCGATAGCACCTGCGGCAACTCTCGCTGCTGTCTCTCTAGCGGATGAACGTCCACCACCACGATAATCGCGATGTCCATATTTTGCATCGTAAGTGAAGTCTGCATGTGAAGGGCGATACAAATCCTTGATGTGCGAATAGTCCTTAGAGCGGGCATCTTCATTGAAGAGCACTAGCGTGATTGGCATACCAGTAGTTTTACCTTCAAATATTCCTGAGAGGATATTGATCGTATCTTTTTCTTTTCGTTGTGTTACAATTTTAGATTGCCCTGGTCGTCGTCGATCCAACTCTTTTTGAATCAATTCTACATCTACTTCCAGGCCAGAAGGACAACCGTCAATAATGACACCAAGTGCCTCACCATGAGATTCCCCAAAAGTTGTAATCCGAAATATTTGCCCAAATGAATTTCCTGGCATTTTCTAAAATTATTATGGTTATTAGAATTAGGAGCTTTATGTTTGGATAATTGGCCCAAACTATTGAGATCCTTCATCCGATTCAAGCACTAATTAAAAATAGTATTTTATAAGCCACTAAGGTAAGAAGAAATGGCTAAAGATCATTAAGTCTTCAGCCTAGTAGAGGACATAAAAAAACCATAAAGAGCGCCGGTGAATTTAAGGAAATCACGCCCGGGTTCTTTATGGTTGTATATGGAATATTATAACAGCCGTATTTGATTCGAACTTAAAAGCTGGCACTTTCGCCACTTCGTTAAAGTTCTAGATGCAGTCTCAAATTAGTCTGATGACCGCTTCTGTTTATTCAGACAGGCTGATTCTCTAAAAGGGTTGGGTAAAATTGAAAAAAAACTTCATTTTTTTACAATTTTACAAATCTCAAAGGCAAATTCAGTTGCTCATTACAGATTTTTAAGACATATGTTCCTTTTGGTAAATGATTGATATTCAAACTATAAGGTGTCGTTAGTTCACTTATTTCTATGGTCTGATCGGATAATAATTTACCGGTGAGGTCATATATTGCTAAAACGGCATTTCCTCTAAAGTAATTTGCTGCATTAAGCTGTAAGGAAAGCTGATCCCTTGCTGGATTTGGAAAAGCGATAATCTCAAGTGATCGACCTTCTAGGCTTGCACTTACAATTGGGCTTATACTGAATTTACCATCGGTATCAATCTGTCTTAGTCGGTAATAGTAGTTAATACCTTCTTCCACTTCTTTATCTGTATAGCTGTAATTTTGAAGTGAGTTGGTATTTCCATTCAAACTTGTAATCCAACTAATTTTTTCAAATCCAAGTCCAGATGGATCGATCGTTCTTTCCAATTCAAAACCTTCATTCCCAATTTCGCTGGCTGTTTGCCAATCCAATATGATGGCCTGATTGCTTGGGCTTGCTTTTAGTTTAACTAATTCAACAGGTAAAGGTTCTTCGTTTAAACGAAAACGATAAACCACAGAGGAAGTAGTCTGAGGACAATCATTTTTTGCTACAACTCTCCAGAATATGTTGATATTATTTTCTGTAAATTCATAAGTAGTGCTGGTGCCAACAATGTTTGAAATCGTATAATCAATTGTACCGAAAAGAGGATCTAATGAAATTTCTATGTCGTAGTTAGTAGCGTCAGCAGCAGGAGTCCAACTAAAGCTAACCAGTTGATCATCTACATTTTCATCGTTGGTTGGTAATAGTGGAGTAGATGCTCCCGGTACTTCACCAGTCACTACAAAGCTTAAAGATATCCGATTAACCGGAGTCTCCGTTCCTGTGACCATAAATGAATAATTTCCATCAGCTAATCCTGCAGTTCCAGAGATCGTAAGTGTGGTAGCAGAATTTATAGGAAGAGGGTTTGTTCCAAAAGTTGCAACAGCTCCAGCAGGTAATCCTGAGATTGTTAAATTGTCACTATTGGTCACACCAGCAAAAGCATCGTTGTTGATGGTGAAAACAGCATCTTCGCTTGGGCAAATGGTATCCACTCCCGTACCCTCCATAGAGATAACGTTGTGTGGCAATTGTGGGTTAACCACAAAAAGGCCCTGTTCTATTCCATTGATCAATACTGATCCACTATTGAAATAGGGATAGACACTCCAAGCACCGTTGAAATTAGCACTATTACTGCTAGGGTAAATATCAAAGTAAGCGACTTCGGTCGGAGCAGTGTTGTCCAAGTCACTAATGTCTAAAATACGAAGGCCTGCTCTATAGTTAGATTGATAAACGTAAGGACCTTTTACGTACTGATTGTGATCAATCGCGTTTTCAGAACTTTCGTAAACATATTTAGAAACCGGATTGTCCAAATCAGAGATGTCCCAAATGTAAGTTTTAGTAGGATCTCCAGTGTTTGACTCATCTAATTCGTCATCAAACAAAACGTATTTTTGATCATCCGTGATCCAGCCTTGATGCGTATAGAAATCTCCCGGATAAGTTTGTCGTTTGATAATGGTCTGATTTTCCATATCAATTATAGTAAAGGTGTCTTCATTGAAACCAATACAAATTTCACGTCCGGTATAATCTGTATCTGGACCTCGATAAATAAAGCAAACCGCATCATGCGAATAGCCATCCGAGCTAAAGCAATCTACCCAAGTTGGATTCACTGGATCAGAAACATCATAGGCTGTGATGCCTCCACTACAGGTACCACTGGTTCCTACGGGATAAATTAAATTCTTCTCTGGGAGTGCCACAATATTATGAGCTCGATCACTTGTACTTGGTAAGTTAATCCAACCATCTTCATCAAAGGTAATAGGAGAGGATGGGATCACATCCAATCGATCTAGGTCAAATATTTGAACGCCATGTCCGCTACGTTCACTCACAATGTATGCGTGATCATTGGCTACTTTTATATCTCGCCAAGTGCTGGCAGGGTTGGAATGGCTGGGAAGGAATCCAATATTAATGGTGGCGGTCGGATCAGTAATATCAATAAAGCTTACTCCGTTGCTAAGTCCTACGAGTGCGTATTCTCTATCGGTTGAAGGATGGGTCCAACCCCAAATATCGTTTCCTTCTATTCCTGCACCTGCCCCAAGATCGGCCAATGAGAGGTGTGTCAAAAGGTCAATATTACTACAAGGGTATCCATCAGCAAGGCCACCTGAGCAAGGTGTTTGAGCAAATAAATTAGTGCTAAAAGCGCACATAATAAAGATGTAAATGAGTTGTGAAAGTTTTGGTGTGTACATGTAAAAGCTTGCTTTAATAAAGGTGTTCCACTCAAAGAAACATTTGAGTAGTTAAATAAAGAAACTATTGGAAATTTGAAGGTATCCCAAAATACAAAATAGGTCAGTAAAAACCATAAGGCTTAGAAAATATTTTTATGTTTTGGTCGTGAATCAGGTGGATTGGTAATTTTTTGAAAATAACTTGGATGATCACCATCTAATTTAGAAGAGTTTTCCTTGAGTCGGTGGAGCTTTATATGGCACCTCAATGATAAGATCTGAATCGTTCGCAGCTACTTTGTTTACTCGATTAGAAACGGTATAAGCTTTCATTGCATCATCAGGATATGGTTGAATTAATTGTAAGGCATCTATTGCAGATAAGCTTGAGTCAAGCCAAAGTTGCTCTTGTTCAGCTAACAAAATAGCCGGCATTCGATCATGGATAGGCTCCATCAATTGGTTGGCACTTTGGGTAATGACGCTGAAGGTGTAAATCAATTCTTTATTTGGCGAAAGCCATTTCTCCCAAATACCAGCCACCGCAAAAACTTCGTTATTTTGTAAGGTAATTCGATAAGGGACTTTACCATGCTCTGTGTTTTTCCATTCATAAAATCCATCAAAAGGAATCAAACATCTGCGTTGTTCTATCGCATTTTTGAACGCGCTTTTTTCTGTGATTGTTTCTATTCTGGCATTGATCATCTTGCTCCCGATTTTTGCTTCCTTTGCCCAATAGGGGATCAATCCCCATTTGAAAAGTTGAAAATGCTGCGCATCATCACTGGTGATCACGGGATGAAAATGGGTGGGAGCGATGTTGAAGCTGGGCAGTGGATTATACCGTTCTAATTCTTCCGAATAGAAAGTGGCCATGAAGCGTTTCTCTAATTCTTTTTTAACCTTGCTTAGTGAAGCCCTACCGCACATGATGTTGTTTTTATTTGCAAGTTACGATGTTAAAGTGGCAGTTGCAATTTAGATAGCCTTGGCAATTTCCCTTCTGACTTAGTTTCGATGCTCTCTCTACTTCAACTTCATGAAATAGGTACATAGTTCTAAGTAGTGAAGGCCTGTATGCGAGAGGTTCCTAGTTGTTTTTTTAATTTGATAGAAGGCTTATGACTAGACTTTCTTTCTGGCTAGGCTATACTAATGAAAATGAGACATTTTATAAAGCCGTTTTTTTTTGTGAATTAGATGCAAAAAAATCCCAACTCAAAAACGAGCTGGGATTCCAGGGGGTAAATACACTTTCAAAATCTTAGTGCTTTGATGTTAATAAACGACAAAGCACATGTTCAGGGGGGAGTATTATTCGTTGGTATAATAGCGTATTATTGCTTGTACGTCTTTGTTTGATTTTAGTTCTGGATTGAGCTCAAAAATTAATGTATGCTTATCAAAATTATCAAGCAAACCTTCTTTTAAAAACTCAAGCGCTTCTTTACGTTGGTCCTTCATGAAATAACATACCGCATTGCAGTAGTACATTTCAGAACTAATCGTATGCTTGTCTCCTTCTTCCAGAATGCTAATGGCAACATCCGCTTGATTTTTTCGGATATAAATACTAGCCATTTCTACCCAGTTTTCACTAAAATCAGGAATCAACTGAATTGATCTTTTGTATAAAGCTATGGCTTCTTCCTCTAGTCCAAGCTTCTCTGTGTTTCTTGCCAAGGCAGTTAAGAAATCATCACGCTCTGGCATCAATTTTACTGCTTGCTTGTAAAAATGGATGGCATTATCCCATTTGCCCTCTTTTGCATAAGCTTCACCAATGTGGAAGTAAACTTCTTCATCTTTAGGGTTGTGTGATAGGGCACGGTATAAGTATATTTTTGCTTTTTCGTAGTTGCCCAATTGAATGTAACATTCGCCGATACGCATCAGTACTTCTTCATCCGGATTGATCAAAGGCAATGCAGCAAGGTAACATTCCAATGCTTTTTCCCACTTATGTAAGCTGTGGCAAAGGTTGGCGCAGTCAAGATAAGCATCTTGGTATTGCTCGTTAATTAAATAGGAATATTCAAAAGCTTCAATCGCTTCATCGTATTGGGAAGTAGAATAATAAGCATGCGCAAGATTGTACCAAGCTAAATGAGAGTAAGGCTTCTCATCAATTAACTGTAAATGTAACTGAATACTTTCTCTATGCTTTCGCGAAAACTCAACGCACATAAACATGCGACGCAAAGCTTCCATATTTTCAGGATTTTCCAACAAAGCATCCTTAAGCGCCATATACATTTGCTCATAGTGCTCTTGACGTTCGTATAGTAAAGCCTCGATGCAGTAGACATCACTCAATTTATCAGAATACGGGAAGTATTTGATTTTAAGGTCCGTTAACAAAGCATTTGCCTCATCAAAGTTTTTTTGATAGCAGAGTGCTCTCACTCGAAGTATGTCTACTTCAAATGATTCTTCGCCATAAATCTCTGCTCGGTTGAGTGATTCAAGTGCTTTGTCAATGTCTTTTTTATAAATCAAGAGACGAGCTTTACGGATGTGAAGCGTAGCAGAATCTTTAAAATGTTCAAGGGCTGTATCCAAAACATCAAGTGCATCTTCTAGAAGATTCTCATGTTCAAGGTGGTTAGCCAGGTTGATAAAGTCCGGTTCTTTCAATGTTATTTTTTTCCCTTTTGTTCTTGAATCCTCATACTCACTGAGGAGGTGGTCGGCATTAAAAGCTTGGTTGTTGTAATAGTGCTTCATAAGGTGTGAAGTTGGATTATAATAGTTTCAAAGTGTGTTTAATACAAAATAGTGTTTTAGCTTATAGGCAATGGTTTTATACAGATTATGAATATTTACATAAATAGTATAAATTTAATGCTTAATCACCTAATTAGCAATAGCTTGTGTAGCTTTGTTCTAATAGTCGAAAATGTGTGTAGATAAGAATTCTAGGTCCCTTTTGTCTTTAAGAATATGTTGTTAGATGGGGCGAAAATTGCAACGGAAAACTCACTGATAGCCGAAATATACGTGGGCTTCCGTCCTCAAGTCTTTCTAAATACGCAGCAAGCTTATCTAAGTTGCAGGAAGTTTACATTTTTTAACAAAAAATTAAGGAAGGAAAGAAGCAGGTTTCCTAGGGTGAAAACACCTGTTCTGGCCAGTGGTAATATTGCCTTGGTAAGCGGTAGGATTTGTTTGAAAAACGGTTGACTAGCCGTGGATTTTTTAAGATTAAGAATAAATATTTAGTTTTCATTTTAAATAATCGCTACATTGAGAGAGCGAAAGGTTTTCTCAGTTTTGCCCTCAGCGAAACGGTCTCCCAAAAAAGGGACCTGACAGTGCAACGATCTCACTTCAGTCGTCTTCATCCCGCTCACTTTTCTCCAACTTCAAATCACGGTTCACGGCAATACTGGCATTCAGCTCAAAGCCTATCAATAAATTAAACGCATTGATTTGAATCCAAAGCATGATCACAATGATAGTACCGATGTAGCCATAGAGTTGATTGTAAGTGTCAAATTCTTTGACATAAAAGGAGAAAACAAGGGAGGATAAAATAGAGAGAACAGTTGCCAGTGTTGTACCGGGTGAGAACCATCTAAAGCGACGAATCGTGGCGGAGCCATACCTATAAATAACCGCAATCCCTGTGTAAAACAAGGCTAAAACCACAAGCCATCGTATGATTTGAAGCGAAGCGGCACCAAAACTACCCGCATCAATATAGGTGAATAATAAGGTCATTAACCGTTGTCCCAAAATGACAAGGATCACAGAGACGATTAACATAACCGCAATCAAAAAAGTCAAGAAAATAGCGACCATTCGCTTGCGGATAACGGAGCGTTTACGGAAAGTCGACTTATACGACTTTTCAAATCCTCTCATCAAAGCCATCATCCCGTTGGAACCAAAAAAGATTGCTAAAATAAAACCAATAGATAGAAGTCCTGGACGAGGATTCATGGCTACATCTGAAATCGTATTGAAGATTCCTTCAGGTATGAATTCCTGGAAGTTTTCTTTTAGGGTTTCTAAAAGTGTTGCTACATCAGTAGTTTCGTAAAAGATTTTATTTTCGAAAGGAAGATAATGGATGATGTATTTTTGCAAGTAGGGTAGCAAGGTAATCAGCGCAATGATAAATGGAAATAAGGACAAGAAAAAGCTAAAGGCCATAGAATTGGCGCGAGTAACCAATGCTTCTCTTTTTATTTCATTAAAAATGAAAACGATTACATCATAAATTGGTACATCAAAAAAACCTGGGAAAGAGGTCACTTTAGACCATTGCAGTATTTGTGCAAGGACGGGGAGTTTTAGTATGAAATCTTGTAAACGTTTATACATTTGGGAAGAAGGGGTTCAATTTTTCTACAAATACATCGGGAGCTAGTCTGCTTTTGCGACTATGCTTATCCAAAAAGCAAAGTTTTACGGAGCCACCATTGACTAATTTACCGTTTTCATTAAATATTTCAACGTGAAAGGTGATAAAACGTTCCGGCATTTTACGCAAAGTTGTCTGAATCGTTAGTAATTCATCATACATAGCCGGCCGTACAAAACGCTGGTGCAAAGTCATAACTGGCATCATGACATCGTCTTTTTCTTCCATTTCTTTGTAAGAATAGCCCAGAGATCTCAATGCTTCAACTCGTCCTAACTCGTAGTATTGTGCATAAACACCGTGGTAGGTATAGCTCATTTGATCAGTCTCTGCGTATCGCACCCTTATTTGTGTCTTATGAATAAACATTGATATAAATTTGTGACAAACATAAGGAGAATTTTAGTGGCAGTTGCAATGGGAGTCTCAGTTTCAGTTTCCCCTCGCCCCTTGCTCCGCGATAGAAGGACTTTCTAATTCTAATTCCTATTCTAATTCCAAGTCCTCTGAAGGTAAAGTGCGAGTACAGCTATCCGTCTTTTTCCTTAGCAATAGAGAAACATTTTAATCCTACTTACTTGTAAAACAGCTTCTAATTATCATTCTATTTCCTATTCAAAGCCCCATTAATCGATGGTGTAGACACTCTCATCTGAAATGGTTTTTGAATTCCAGTGTATAATTGTAGTTTTGAGCGAAAATTCATTAATTTGCGGTGAAACAAAGGACGTTTTTAGGTGTTAGAATCTAGTAAAGACCACTTTAAACCCCTTAACCACATTATTCCAGGATTTATAAGTTTAAATATGTTTGATAAGTTAAAATCGCTTTTTGTTGTAGAAGATGAGAATAGCAAGGCAAAAGCAAAGGCTACAACTAAGAATACTTCCAAAACTGCGGCTCCGCAGGAAGATGAAATAGTTCCTTCAACCCAAGCTAAGCAGTCTTCTATTCCGGTCTCCACTAGTGGACAGGCGAATGACAAATTTATGAGCATCCTTTTTGGTGCGATGGATAAGGCTAACTTACCTGGATTCGATTATCTGGAGTACAAACAATCTCTTAAGAATTTGGCAAAAATGCCAATGGATGAGCAAACTCGATATCAATCTGCTTTCGCTATGGCGAAAACAATGGGGGCTACTCCTAAAAAACTACTAGATGCTGCACAGCATTATATCAATATCCTCAAAGAAGAAGAAAAGAAATTTCAACAAGCTTTGGTCAACCAACGTGGTCGACAAGTCGGGGATAAGGAAAAAGCAATTCAACAAACTTCTGCACTTGTAGAGCAAAAGCAAAAGCAAATTGAGCAACTGAAAAAGGAAATAGAGGCGGACAAGAAGAAAGTAGATAAGATGAAAAACGAAATTTCAGGTGCAACTGCCAAAGTAGAAAAGACTAAGAATGATTTTGTAGCTTCTTATAATGCAATTATTGCGCAGATTGTTACGGATATGGATAAGATGAAACAGTATTTAAAATAGCTATTAGCAGTTTGCTATTGCTTGTTAGCTTCACTCAAACGCACAAAATGTTAGGCGAGCAGAAAAGCTAACAGTCATCAGCCATCAGCCAACAGCCAACAAAAAAAGTATGGATAATTTAGATAATTTCAAACCTAAATCATTTTGGAAAAGACCTGAAGGAGTTACCGGAGCAATATTCTTAGGTGGCTTGCTGATAGGCGGAGGACTTTTATTGTATACAGCACTTCCTACATTGATTGCACTTACAGCTAACATTATCTCCCTCAGTGTGATGTTGTTAGTTTTGGCAGCGATCATTTATATGGTGCTCGATCCAAAGATGCGTAACCTCGTAGGGTACATGTACAAAAGCGTGATGCGCTGGGTGACGGGACTCTTCGTTCAAATTGATCCAATTGGTATCCTAAAATCTTATGTCGATGATTTGAAAAACAATCTACGTAAGATGAATAAGCAGATCAGTCAGCTTCGTGGTCAAATGCACAAAATGCGTGAGATCATTGTCAACAATAAAAGGCAAATCGAAAGTAATCTTGATTTAGCTTCTAAAGCAAAAGAAAAGAACAAGCAAAATATTATGATCCTCAAGTCAAGAAAAGCGGGCCGACTAAAAGAGTCGAACATGCGTCTTGAAGATCTTTACAAAAAAATGGAAGTACTCTACCGAGTTCTCGTGCGTATGTATGAAAACTCCGAAATCATGATGGAAGATATCAAGGATCAGGTAGAAGTAAAAGAACAAGAACGAAAAGCAATCCGCGCATCTCATGGTGCTATGAAATCTGCCATGAACATTATCTCTGGTGATAAAGACAAACGTTACATGTTCGACATGGCGCTAGAAGCTATCGCTGATGATGTATCACAGAAAGTAGGGGAGATGGAGAACTTTATGGAAATGTCTGCTAGCTTCATGGACTCTGTTGATTTACAAAACGGAGTTTTTGAAGAAGAAGGAATGAAGATGTTAGAGAAGTGGGAGAAAGAAGGTGTTTCACTAATTCTTGGAGACGAAAAATCTAACCTCTTGAATCAAGCCAACAACGATGGCGAAGTACTAGATTTGAATCAACCTATTAAGAAACCAATTCGGGTAGAAGGACATTCAAATCAGTATGACAATTTGTTTGATTAATTAAAGGAGACGGAAGAGGGAACTTCGGACTTCCGTCTTTAAAAATAAATATTTTTAAACTAAAATACATTCACAATTAACTAAAAATCATGGCTCAACGACTCACGACTTTTTCTAAATTTTTAATCACTTTGTTAATCGTAGCTGCTGTCTTCTTTGCTGGCCGTTATTTTTTGCAAAACACAGATGCCGGAAAAAGTTTATCCGAACAGGCAGGTCAAGTCGACACTGGTTCGTCAGACAATAACAACACGACAACCAATACCTCGCCCAAGAGAAATACCTCTAGTAAAGCTGATAACAATACCATCAAAGTAGGTGTAGTAACCTGGGGTGGATATGCTGGTGGACAATATTTCAACGAAGGTTTTGATGCAGATAAAAAATCTCGATTTTTCCAAGATTATGGATTCACTGTTGAATTTAAAATCCTTGACGATTTTGATGCTTCCAGAGCTGCTTTCAAAAATGATGAAGTACATCTACTTTGGGCAACCATTGATGCATTTCCAACTGAAGTTGAAGCACTAGCTGCTTACGATCCTAAAGTGGTCTTCCAAGCTGACTGGTCTCGTGGAGGTGACGCTATTGTTGCTCGTAGAGGAATCAACACAGTGGCTGAACTGAAAGGAAAGAAAATTGCTGTTGCAGAATTAACACCTTCTCACTCGTTCCTACTTTGGTTGTTGGATGCAGGTGGACTTACAATCAATGATGTTACTTTGGTAAAACAAGCTTCTGCGATTGATGCAGCTGCTGCGTTTAAAGCAAAGCAAGTTGATGCGGCTGTTGTTTGGTCTCCAGATGATGAAGACTGTGTAAGTTCTGTTCCTGGTGCAAGAATTTTGGAAAACACCAAAAGAGCCTCTCACATTATTGCAGACGTTTTCATTGCTAAGAATGCTTACGTTCAGGCGAACAAAGAAAAACTAGCTCAGCTCTATGAAGGTTGGATGACTGGTGCTGCAGAGATCAATGCTAACGATGGCAACAAGCGTAAAGCTGCAAAGATTTTGGCAGAAGCTTTTGATGGCTTCGATGAGTCTATGACTTACAACGCTATCAATAACGTACGCCTTTGTACAGATGGTGATAACAAGAATTTTTTCGGTTTGAACCGAGAATATAAAGGAGTAACAGGTGAAAGCTTGTATGCTAAAATGACCAACGTTTATCGTGGACTTGGCTTTGCGGGTAATGATGTTCCTAACTGGCGTTTGATTCGTTACAGTAATTTGGCACAAACTTCTAATCTTTCTGGTCAAGCAGGTCAGGCAGCTGAAGGTGCTAAGAAGTTTGCTAAAGCAAAAGAGTCTGACAAAACGAAAAAAGCAATCGCAACCAAAGCTGTTAGTATCAGCTTCCGTACAGCGGAATACAAGTTGGATGAAAACAGCAAATACATTATTGACAACGAGTTTGTTGACATTGCAAAAGCATTTACTAACTCTAGAATTCGTATTGAAGGTAATACTGATAATACGGGTTCTTATGCGAGTAACAAGAGCTTGTCACTAAAGCGTGCTCAGGCAGTTGCTGATTATCTCATTTCTACTTACAACATGCCTCGTAACCGATTTATCGTAGTGGGTAACGGACCAGATAAGCCTGTTGCTGACAATGGTACGAATAGCGGTAAAGCTAAGAATCGTCGTACAGACTTTGAGTTAGTACAATAAGTAAGAACGTTAAAATCAAAATTACAATCAAAATGCCTGCAAACCTAAAGCGATCGTATTTACTGTTTCGCGTTAGAAGCTAAGTTTTGATTGTAATTTTGATTTTATTTTTTTCGATCATAAGGCCGTTCATATTACATACATAGCAACCAAGTTGACACTTCACAAACAAGCATCTACCAAACCAATCATCCATGTCTCTATTCAACCTTCGAGGAGAACTAAGCAGTAAACAAAACCTACTTTTCGGTATCATTGGCTTCGTTGTATTGATCGCTATTTGGTGGGTCATTGCAGAAGCTAAGGCCGTTGACGTGCCGATGGGATACAAGAAGAATGTTTACCCTTCTTCCAT
Source organism: uncultured Saprospiraceae bacterium (assembly GCA_937921775.1). Taxonomy (GTDB): domain Bacteria; phylum Bacteroidota; class Bacteroidia; order Chitinophagales; family Saprospiraceae; genus CALGLS01. The sequence goes on along the minus strand of CAKZUK010000021.1, from coordinate 56,304 downwards.
TAATGCAGATGCAAAAACGCTCGCACTTATTGATTCCTTAGCTGTAGCAGATTCTCTAGCTATGGCTAATGCTACTGAGTTTAAAAAAGAATATCCCATCATTCCTAATCCAGTTGTTGTGGTGACTGCTTTGCCAGAAATGGTAAAAGAAGATAAGCTGTTAGAGAATACCTGGTTGTCAATTTGGCGTAACGTACAAGGCTATGTTTGGGCCATGTTGATATCAATTCCACTTGGTTTTGTAATCGGACTTTTTCCATTTTTCAAAGGCATGTTTAGTAAACCTATTGATGCCATGCGATTCTTACCGCTGACGGCTTTAACCGGAGTTTTTATGCTCGCCTTTGGAACGCAGGAAAAAATGAAAGTGACCTTTTTGGCTTTTGGTATCATCGTATATCTTTTACCATTAGTGGTACAGCGAATAAAAGAGGTCAATGACGTTTATCTAAAAACAGCTTTTACTTTGGGGGCCACCGATTGGCAAACGGTACGGACGGTTTATATCCCCTCGGTAATGTCAAAACTGATTGATGACATTCGAGTACTAACAGCTATTTCTTGGACCTATATTATCATTGCGGAATTATTGAACAAGGAAGGTGGTATTGGAGCCTTGATGTTTAATGCAGGTCGACAATCACAATCGCATAAAGTATTTGCAGGTTTGATCGTCATTATCTTCGTTGGGTTTATGCAGGATTATATTTTTTCTTATTTGGAGAAACGATTATTCCCGTACAAACATTATCCAAATGCAATCTCAGGAATGACAGAATCTCAAGCGGGTATTTATGGGTTTATGGGCGCTTTAGTGCTCCTAGTGATACTGGCTTTGATTGCTCCAACTTTTACATCTGGAATTATGATGTACTCATTAATAGTTTTTGTGGCTTGTCTCGTTTTCATCGCTTTAGGTGAGTTTAAAATATTTAAAACATTACGAAATGCTTGAGTTTAAAGATACAGACCTTTCTAATATAATTGAACTTCGAGGAATAGGCCAGACCTATAATAACGGAGAGGTTGAGATCATCAAAGACCTCGACTTTTTGATTGAGGATAAACCTGCTCAGGGGCAGTTTATTGTTATACTTGGAATGTCTGGTTGCGGTAAATCAACACTTTTGCGCTATATCGCTGGATTGCAAGAACCAACTGCGGGTAAAGTTTTGGTAAAAGGAAAACCAGTAGGTAAGGAGAATCGAGTGAGTATGGTATTCCAACAATACAGTTCGATGCCTTGGATGACGGTACTAGATAATGTTTCACTTGCTTTGCGTTATCAAGGTGTTTCCAAAAAGGAACGAGACGAAAAAGCAATGGAACTGATCGAGTTGGTTGGTCTTGCTGGTCATGAGCATAAGTATGCGCAATATCCAAGTTTGTCGGGAGGACAGTTGCAGCGTGTAGCTATTGCGAGAAGTCTTATTGCGAACTCTGAAATTTTATTGATGGACGAACCTTTTGGCGCATTGGATGTCAAGACGCGTTTGCAGATGCAGGATTTACTATCAAGTATTTGGAATAAGTTTCATCCAACGATTGTCTTTATTACGCATGATATCTCTGAAGCAGTTTATTTGGCAGATGATATTTATATTATGAAGTCTGCTCCTTCGCGATTTGTAGAGCATATTAAGGTTGACTTGCCATTTGTTAGAGGTCGTCAGATTAAGCGTGATCCACGTTTTGTTGAGTTGGTACATGAGGTAGAGGATCGGATGATTGCTGTTGCAGAGATGGGCTAGGAGTCGAACGGATGTGGTCAGACAAGCTGACTCTCTTTTAATGATGGGAACGCGGATTGAACTGATAGGCGGATGAGGACGGATTTTTTTCGTTAGACGCTGACTAATTATACAGCTTTCAGGCATAATAAAATGAGCACGCCGACTGAGGGAATTCGAAGTCAAGTGCAAAAAAGGTTTTAACAAAAATATAGCTTATTATACAAAAGGTGCGTTTTAGTTAAAACCTTTTTTTATGTGCAAGAAATTCTCCCTTCTCATTTTTTCATTCTTTTTGTTGCAAACGACTTTTGCGCAAAGCAAAGCTTGGGATCGCCACGATACCTTTGGCAAAGGAATGAATCTCTCCTGGTTAGAAAATTATTGGAACGGTACGGTTGAGAATGGATTCATGGATTACCTGAATATGAATTCTATTGCTTCAAAACATCATGACCTGGAAGTAATGAAAGAGATGGGGATTAACACCTTGCGTCTACCTGTTTGTTTTGATGTGTGGGAAGATGGTGTGTATCCTTATGAAATTGATATGCCACATTATTTCGATGCGCTTGATTCTATATTGGATTGGTCGGAGGTACTTGGCTTTAATGTCTTGATTGAGTATCATCATGGTTCCCTTTCGGAAAATAACTTGGAGGATGAAACAGAACGGATTATAGCTATATGGAAACAGGTGATAGAACGATATGGAGACAGAGATCCTGAAAAAGTATTTTTTGAAATTTATAATGAACCACATGATATTGAATTTGCTGATTGGCAAAATGTCTTGGAGACGATTGTAGATTCACTTCGAGTTTTTGATGAAGATCAGACAATTATTGTTGGAGGAGGAGATTATAATAGTGTTTTTGGATTGAGTAATTTGATACCTCTGGATGATGATAACATTATTTATACTTTTCATTATTATGAACCATTCCTATTTACACATCAAGGTGCTGAATGGGTAGGAGCGCCAGTGGCAACAACTGGAATTCCATATCCATATATCGGTTATGAAATGCCAGATATGAACGCGGGAAGTAATGGTACTTGGGGAGAGAATTCTTACAATGATTATTCAAAGCACGGTAATCTGGATACTTTAAGGTCTTGGGTCGCTGATGCGAAACTATGGTCTGAAGTCAATAAGCGTCCAGTATTCTGTGGTGAGTTTGGTTCGTACTATAAAGCGGATGATGATAGCCGCTGTCGGTACACCAAAGCTATTCGCGCTATTATGGAATGCAATGATATGCCTTGGTGCTATTGGGAATGGGACCAAGGATTTAGTTTATTTGATGGTGCAGTACCAGCATTGGAGAACTTGTCAGAGTGTATGTTGGATGCTTGGGAAATTGCTCCAAGAGATGCTTCGCAAACTAGTGTCATGACAAATGACCAATGCCTCATATATCCCAACCCTACAGAAAACATCCTTTATGTTGAACGTAGGGATTTGGATGTTCCCATGGTCCTCAATATTTGTGATACCAGTGGGCGATTGGTTCGTGGTATGACGCTCTGCGTTGGTCTCAATGAAATCAATGTAAGTGAATTACCAAGTGGTATTTATGCTTTACTTTTTTTGAATATGGATGGTGATCGACTTTTTGGTCGTAAGTTGGTGAAGCATTAAAAGATTGAATACGGATTAGACGCCTCCCTGTGTACTGAGGGCATTGGTCCCTTAGACAAGCCCATGAATCTTAGCATGCTGCAAAAGGATAATCGTCTTGCCATCTTGAATCTCACCATTAGCAATCATATTGAAAGCTTCATCAAAATCCAATTCCAAAACTTCAATATTTTCCTGTTCTTCTTCCAATCCACCACCTTCACTGACCTTCATATCTTTGGTGTACTCCGCGACAAAGAAGAATAAAATTTCAGTTACAGAACCTGGAGACATATAAGATTCAAAGATCTTCGTGACGTTGGAAACTTTGTAACCTGTCTCTTCCTCTGTTTCTTTACGAATGCAATCTTCTGGCTCGTCTTTATCCAATAAGCCCGCACAAGTTTCGATCAGCATACCGCTTTCGTTACCATTTACATAAGTCGGTAATCTGAATTGACGAGTTAGAATAACAGTTCGATTATTTTTGTTGTACAAAAGAATGGTCGCGCCATTACCTCGATCGTAAGCCTCACGGGAATGAGTTTCCCATTCACCATGTTTGTTTTTGTATTCGTAGGTAACTTTGTTTAGCGTATACCAATTGTCGGAAAGTATCTCCGTGCTTTTGATTTTAATGTTTTCATTTTTCATGCTTTAATTTTTAATAGAGAATAGAAAGAAAACGGAATTTGCTAAGTAATAGCAGAATCTCACTTATAAAACGTGAATTTGAATTTCGTCTTAGTGGGAATTTCCCGTCTTTGCGCTTCTTTTATTTCTGCACACTTTCAAACCACTTCGCCAAAGTCTCCCGTTCTTCTTTTGATATACGTGCTTCCGGATGTGGAATTAGGTAAGTAGTCATCGGCATTCTTGTTTCTCGAACGACTTCAGCACATTCCTCTAGTTTATGAGATTTCTTTTTTGGAGAATATTCCGTCCAAGTAGAAAAATTAAGTTTTTCACGGCCATGAGTGATGTGACCTTTGATCCAATAGGAGAAAGGCATTACGTTGGTGTACCAAGGGTATGCAGTTTCATGAGAGTGGCAATCATAGCAGGCATTTTTGATCATGCTTGCAATTGGTGCTGGTGCGTTTTCGTTAAGTAAGAAATCATTAGCCTTCACCACAGGAGGATTGGTTTTGTCAATGCGATAAAACTGCATTAAAATAAAAACTATGAATAAGGCGGGGAGTATTTTCCGAAAGGGAATTTTTTTCATGACGGTGATAAATTTGCGATAATAAGGTGGTGATGTTATGAGATTTGGTTAATTTCATATGAAAGCCTCCTTTGGAGACCCAACCATTTAATGATATATTTCGTTTATGTAAATGTAGCCATTTTTCTGCTAGAAGTTTTAAAATATAGCTCTTTTACAAGTTGAATTAAGCTTGTAGAATTTGTAAAAGCAGCCCAAACGTATTAATTATGAAAAGTACTCACCTATACTTATTAATTTTTATCGCCTTAAGTTTGTTTGCCTGTAAGGAAGATGAACCGGTTGTAAGGCCTAGTATATACACTGGCTGTTGTGAAATAGCAGCTACAGAATATGTAACTAACAACGCATCTGTCTTTATTCCGAATGCTTTTACACCAAATGGGGACGGGGTGAATGATGTATTTCGAATTACAAGTATTAATGTAGATTTCATTCCAAAGTTCGAAATTAGAGATCAGCAAGATGAGGTTGTTTTCTCTCGAATAAATTTTTCAGCTTACTTTGATGATATCACTTGGGATGGGAAGATTAATCATTTTGGAAATGAAGCAATCGTAGGAGGGGTCTATTTCTATGAGTTAGAATTTTTTACCATCTATGGAATGAATCAGAAATTGGAAGGTTCTGTTTGTGCGTTTCTTTGTGATGAGACTTTTCCTGAGGATGTAGAAGATTGTTTGTTTTCTACTCAGTTTGATGGAACTGGTTTTGATCCTAACATTGGTGCGCAAGAAGGGAATTGTTTTAATTGAATTTGAAGGATTAATGGACTTAAGGCTTGAAGGGCAGGTAGTATGCGGAGCCCTCAATCGTGCGAGCTGCAAGCCTTTTTTCCTAGCTTAGTCTTAACTCTTTCAGAGCTTAATTTCCTCCAAGACTTACTTCACCACTACCTCCAACTTCTTATGCTTAGTATAATCTGTCATCACCAAAACCCAATCTCCTTTCGGTAGCATTAAAGCCGTCTTCTCACCATTGTCTTTAAACTCGACTACATCAATAGGTACTGCAAAGTCAGGATCTTCATCTGGCTTGTAAGCTAAGACCATACAAGGATAAGCCATGCCATGTTTATCTGGATTAAACAGATAAGGAGTTCTAGTTTGTGTCATCCAATTGGGACGATTATAAATAGTAGAGTAGGCGGGATGGAAAACTTGTAAATCTGTAGATCCTGTTTTAAAGGATACCTTTTTGGACACAACTTTAGCCATAAATATGGTCGGTTCTTTTATAGCTCTTGAGGCGAAAAGTGGATGCTTTGCCAACTCACATTTATCCGTCATGCTAGACTGCTCAATGGTAAATGGATCTTTAGAGGATAAAGCTTTATACCATGCGGCGGCAGACCTTTCAGTCTCATCGCCAGATTCATTAAGAATAGGTTCACTTGAGTAGATAAGTATTTTTGCATCCGGATATTTTTTACGAATTCGATAAATATTCATGCCTTGTGCCCAACGTCGAGCCATCCCTTCATCCTCTGCTCCAAATTTCTTTCCCAAAATTTGCTGCGCTTTTTTCACCTCCACTTTAGAAGGATTGAAGGATAATAAATCAAATCCCATATCAATAGCCGTCCGAATTAGTTCTCCAAAAACTGGTTCACGCGTAAGGTAACCACTATTCAAAACCGGATAGCCTCGCTCCTGAAGTTGATTGTCTTTTCCGCTAAGGGCATCGAGTGCTAGATAATTAAACCCCTGATCTTTGAGTTCCTGCAAAAGGCTAATGAAGAAAATTCTATTCTGCGGATTCAAAGCGTATTCATTAAAAAAGACGGTTTGCTGATCTTTCGTTTTTTCAAGAATGTGTTTTTTTGCATTGACAGGATTACATTTAGCCAACAAGCTTTTTTGATCTGGATCTAAATCTGGTGCGCCGCTTTCACCCATGCAATTGTTTTTGAAGGCATTAGGATTGGTAAATGAAAGCTGTAAAGGTTTTGCACTATCCGCATTTTTTGAAAAGCGATACACGTCTCCTGGTCCTTGCGGTAAATTGTCAGCAGTAATCTCACCACTAACTTTAAACTCTACACGGCGATTCTTTTGACGACCTGCGTCGGTAGAATTGCTGGCCACAGGTTTGGTATATCCCATTCCTTGGCTACGCAATCGCTTTTGTGGGATTCCTTCTGCAACCAAATAATCATAAACAGTCTTTGCTCGATTTTCGGATAAGGAAGCATTGTGATCTATATCTCCCTGATCGTCTGTATGTCCTAATATTTCAATGGCGATGGAAGGATTTTTATTCATAATGTTGACCAACTTATCCAGTTCTTTTTCAGAATCAAGCAATAGATCGTGCTTGTCTGTTTCAAAATAAATATTCTCCATAATTACGGAAGCCGTTGATCCTTTAATTCGATAGTAACTACTCGGCACAAAATCAATAGCAGTACTACTAAAGGGTTCAACAAATACATCGTCAATGAAAAAATACCCAATTACAATATTAGGGTCGATATCGGGATTCAAAAATTGGCCAATGTATAAATAATCAGCAGCTTCAGTAGCGGAATAAGTTCCAAAAATTTTCGTCCATTTTTTTGGTTCAATCAACGTTTCAGTAGTGGCATGAATCTGTGGTTTTCCAGGAAGTATTTTTTTATCAAGATTAAAAACCTTGTCGCCGAAGCGTACTCCAAAGTTTGCATTAAGCTTGGTTGCTTTCATTTTCTTTTTGGAATAAACGGGAGGCATCGCAATCCAGAATTCGACATAATAATTAACTCCTGCTTTAATTGGCTTTTTCAATTTGATTGCCAAGTACTCAGCCCAGAAATCACCATTGATAACAATCCCCGCCATATTCTTACCTGTATGTGCAGGGATGGTTGTGATGTTTTTATTTTTCATCCGAGGGCTGATCAAATCGGTGGATGCTTGATTGGGGACAGTCCAATGTTTTACTTGTTTCTCAAAGTCGAGACCGGTGGTATTTAGAAAACGAGAAGTATAATCAAAATATTCAAAACTAGAATTTTTGACAAGGTTTTGAGCTTCTACCGGATTGGTGAAAAGACTGTAAAGAATAACTAAGGTCAGAAATCGGATCATAATAGATAATTGCTTGGAAGCTTTAAATTACAGAGATCGTTTTGGATTAACAAATTTTTGATAATAATGCTTAGTACGCTGTAACATAAAATTAATTACATTTTGAAAAAGATCTTTTTATCCAACTCTTCGTTCTGTACTCACCTTGATAGCTAAGCAGGGTGACCAGCAATTCAGTTGTCTGGATTTTTTACTGCATCACTTCAAGCAAAGTTTTTAAATGTAAACCCGCAAAATGTAAAAGTCAAAATGTAAAAGTGGTCGAAAATCGTAGCAAACAAAGTGTTTTTGCGTTCGCGGGCAAACTTTTACATTTTACATTTTGCGGTTTTACATTTTACATTTATATCTTGTTCCGAACGCCAAAATCAATTCTCGGTCGACCTGTAAGGCTATCAGGTTCCGTGCCTGCCTCGATTTGAACAAAAATTCTACTTTCAAAACATAAAGAAACTTATGTTATTTAGCCACGGCTAATTTCAGTGGAAGTGAAAATTACACCTTGACTGTTTTAGCATTGGACATTTACTTATTAATTAATTGAAACGCTACACGTCGATTTTGTTCACGTCCCAAGGCCGTATCATTTGAATCAATAGGCTCCAATTCACCACGCCCACCAGTAAGTAGACGATCTGCTTGTAGGCCAGAGCGAATCAAAAAGTCAGCAACAGCTCTGGACCTTTGTACGGATAAAGCTTGGTTAAAGTTATTGCTACCAATATTATCCGTATGTCCAGTGATCTGCAGTTTGTATCTAGGATGTTCCTCCAAAAATTGTGCTATAGCTTCAAGAGGTCGAAAGGCACTGCTTTGCAAAACAGCTTTGTTATTCTCAAAAGTGATATTCGTAAAAACGAAATCCTCTTTGACCTTAATTTCTTGATCCCCAATCATGAGAGGCTCCTTATCAACTATTTCTTCTTCCATCGGAATTGTTGCTTCAATAATTGGTGGAGCAATAGGAGCAGTTTTAGGAATTGGGATGAGTGCTACCGTTCGTACCTTTTCATAAATGATATGACGAATAGAATCGGCATAGATGAAGGCTTTGTTTTGTTCCAAGTCGCAAAGATCTGAACTGTCTACCTCAATCGCAGTCAATGAAAAATTATCTAAAACATAGTGTGCACCTTTCGGTAAATTCTTTTCTTTTCCTTTTACGATGGTATTAAGTTCGGTTTGTGCATCAGTATTGAAATTTCCAATAATGATTCCTATCTCATTGCCTTCCGCCACGAAAGTTGATGAATAAGTATGCCACTTGTTTCGTTTTATTTTTTCATCAAAGCGGATTTTTACTTTGGGATCAATTTTGAAAACAGCCTCATTCTTTTTGAAAATTTGCATACTGTCTACCAAAGCAATTCCCAATTCACTAATCATGTAAGTAGTGGAGTAGAGTTGGAAGCTAACTTTGTACTTTTGCCCCTTTACCAATTTACAAAGTAAAGGTGTCTGAATAAATGTACGATCGTTTTTTCTAATTTTGTTGAAAATGCGAACAGCAACAAATCGACTGCCGTCGGGCGGGATGATAGTGGGATGTGCTTTGCCGGGGAGTCGTCTTTTTTTTCCTTCTCCCAAATATTCGCGATAAGCAAAGTTTTTTAAAACTGTGTTGCGCCAAGCTTTAGGACTGCATTCTTCATGGTATTTAAAACATACGTTTACATCTTCAAAACTAGGGTTTGGAATTAGATTTTGTCCAAGCAAGCTGCTGCTGAGCGCAATAAGTAAAGATATAGATAAGTGTAGTTTTCTTCTCAAGCCAGTAGTTTTGATGAGTTCCTTTGTGAGAACGATGGATTGGGCTAGGAAATTGTATAGATATTCCCTTCTACTGTGAGATCGTACTGCGAAGAGATCTCACAAAATCACCATTCCACAATAGCCCGATCTTTAACAAACTTCCCATTAGGAATCACCTCTGCAGTGGCCAGCCAAACGGCGGTATCCGCTCCCTCAGCAAGGCTACGATCGGCCCCAGCACCACCCATATCCGTTTTGACCCAACCAGGAGACATCGTGTTCACTTTGATTGCGCCTTGTAGCTCATTTGAAAGGAGAATAGTAAGTGCGTTCAAAGCAGTTTTAGAGATGCGGTAGCCAGCATGGCCAGTTTTGTTGTTTCCCATTTCGTTCAATGAGCCCATGCTGCTGCTCATGTTGATAATACGGCCATCACTACTTTTTTTCAAAAGAGGGAGCATGCCCAGACTTGTTTTCCAAGCACCGTAAAAATTGACATTCAGGGTATTGGTGACCACGTCAAAATCTGGTTCTAACACGCCAGCTTCGCCTACAAGAATTCCAGCATTATTGATGAGGACATCTAGGTGGCCGTAAGTTGTTTCGATATATTTGGCAACTTGGCTGATGTCTGCTTTATTGGTGACCTCAAGTTGTTGAACATCCATGCTTAAGCCAAGAGACTTGACCGCTTTTTTACCATTCTCAAATCTACGTGAGCCGAGAATTACTTGATGACCTGCAAGACATAATTGACGACAGATTTCGAGGCCAATGCCCCTGTTTCCCCCAGTAATTAAGATTATTTTTTTCATCATCTAAATAATAAGCTTCCTACACGAACCATGGTGCTACCTTCTTTCAATGCAATTGGATAATCTCCAGACATGCCCATTGAGATTTCTTTAAACTGTGCGTCCTTAGCAAAGTGTGATTCACGTAGATGATCAAATATTTTTTTCAAATTTTGGAATTCATTTTTCACCTGATCTTTGTCATCGGTAAAAGTAGCCATGCCCATGACGCCAGAAACGCGAATGTTTTTCATCGATTTATAGGCATCTGAATTCAATAGATGTTTGACACTTTCTAGGTCGAAACCATATTTAGATTCTTCCTCAGCAATTTTAAATTGCAATAGTACATCAATAACCCGATCGTGTTTCGCAGCTTCTTTATCAACTACCTCTAATAACTTTTGACTATCAATCGAGTGAATGCAACTGACAAAACCTGCAATTGCCTTTGCCTTTTTACTTTGTAAGTGTCCAATCAAATGCCATTCAATATCCTTCGGTAAGGCTTCGTTTTTTTCAACCAATTCGGGTACTCGGTTTTCACCAAAAATTCGTTGCCCTTTATCATACATAGCTTGAATCGCTTCCTTAGGTCTCGTCTTGGAAACAGCAACTAGCTTTGCCTCGTATGGTTTTAGATCAGATAGTATTTTGTTTAACATTTTTTAATAGTGTAAAGTAGTAAACGTGAAAGATCACATAGTGATAAAAGAATGCTAGGATAATCTAGCTGCAGCACAGCGGCAGTGATATGTATAGCTTAAAATAAAAGCAATTGGAACTAATAAATTGCTATCTCAAAATCTTCGCCACCACAATGGTCATCCAAAAGTACCACCGACAAATCAAGTGCCTCCTTCAACTCTCCTTGACCATCAAAATCGTAAAAGACCATTAAGAACTTAGTAGCTTCATTACTAATAGACGTACGAAGGGAATCACTAGTGGGTGTACCAAAAGCTCCGGTCTCATCTCTTAACACAGGAAGATTGGCAATGTTCAATGCACCTCTACCAATTCCTTCATATGGTTCAGCTTCTTTTCCAATACCTAGACTTATTTGACCTTTAATTTTATCAGGATTGTAGCCACCTATGGAGTAACCGGTTTTTATAGAAACCAAGTTCAGTGCATCGACTACATTGTTGATTTGATACAAACCTTTGCCTTGTATTACTCGTCTCAATAATGCCTCAGCTGATAATCGGTAGCGTGCAGGATCTTTACCACAGGCTTTGTAAGCTTTGCGACTAGCTTGAATGACCTGACGTTGCGATATGTTTTCAACTTTATAATTTGCTTGCAAGCCTTTAATACCTTTTTGAATCTCCGCTAATAAATCTAAGGATGTTGCTTGTACTAAAACACTACATTGCAAAATCCCTAATTTCAAATTAGGACATGCATTTTGTAATTCCTCCTCGACTTTAATAAATACCATATTTCTGAATGTTTGCTTAAAGGTGTTTTAGAATAAAAACCGAAATTTATTTCTAATTTATATTCACGATTGAATCAGGATAAAGGGAAACTTCCGTCTTCGGACTCTTTTCTTTTTTTCTTAAAAAATATCTTCGATTTTAAATGCTTCTTTTAAAGCGATCCTACCTTTTTCATTTGTATGAACAGTAGCACATTCTATTTTTGGGTCATGTTCAAAGTAGAGGTAGTAATTTTTTTCGGCAGAACGTTCCAAAAGTTTTTTCTTCTCCTTTAATGTTTTTAAGGGACGGATGTCGTAACACATAACGTATGGCATTGGAATGTGACCAGAAGAGGGTAGGAGGTCCGCACAATAAATCAGTGTTTTTTCACCAGCAATAATTTTCAAAACCATCATTGCTTCCGTATGCCCATATGCATAATGAATGCTAATACCCTTGATCCATTCTTCACCATCTGCTACATCGATGAATTTTAATTTGCCCCATTCTTGTAATGGTAAGAAGTTTTCTTTTAAGAAAGAAGCTTTTTCTCTTGGGTTGGGATTCATGGCCCAGTTCCAATGTGTTTTGTTAGACCAATAGTTTGCATTCGGAAAAGTTGGAACAGCTTCACCTGCCTCGTTGTGCATGATGGCACCACCACAATGATCAAAATGCAAGTGGGTTAGCAAAACATCGGTTATATCCTCCGGTTGAAAACCTTTTGCTGCCAAAGACCCAATTAGTGAATCTTCACCATGTGGCTCAAAGTGGGAACGGAATTTTGCACTTTGCTTATTGCCAATTCCGGTGTCCACTAAGATCTTGCGGTCACCTGTTTCGATAAGCATACAACGCATAGCCCAGGTGCACATGTTATTGTCGTCTGGTGGATTGATTTTCTTCCACATACTTTTTGGTACAACGCCGAACATGGCGCCACCATCTAGCTTGAAGAATCCTGTGTTTATGGTGTGTAGTTTCATTGTTTTATTTCTAGTCTAAGCATTTATCAAAGCCTCTGTTGTAAGTAATTGCTAAAGTTTTAAATTGCATACTGTAGTCCAAGTTATAGCATCACTGAAATTGTAAGTGCTATTGAAGTTGACACTTTCTAGCTATATCCAATCGTACTTTTGGTAGTGCCTAAGTCTTTTTTAATGTAAGCCATTCTAATCGCTGTGACTGCAGCTTCAACACCTTTATTACCATGTTTACCACCAGCACGATCGAGTGCTTGTTGTTCATTTTCTGGAGTGAGTAGGCCAAAGACATAAGGTCTGCCAGAAGCGATACTTAAGTTGGTTAGACCTTGAGCAACGGACATGTTGATGTATTCGTTGTGCTTAGTTTCTCCAGTGATGACGCAGCCTAGGCATATGATGGCGTCAGAGTTGTAGCGTTGCACGAGCATTCGGGCACCAGCTGTCAGTTCAAAAGAACCAGGGACCTGAATTACTTCGATGTTATTCTCTAGGGCGCCATGCTTTAAAAGTGTTTCTAGACAGCCCTCGTAAAGCGCATGTGTGATTTTTGAATTCCATTCTGAAACAACAATTCCAAATTTCAAGTCTTTAGCATTAGGAATATCTGCATCGTTGTAAGTGGATAGATTTTTTAATTTGCTTGACATGTATTGTGATTTTTATGTGCTAAATTTTTAGGAGAATGTTTACTAAACGCTATAACACCAAAAGTTTAGTTAGTGTTTTACAAAAGTAAAAAACAAAACCGGGATTTGGTTATCCCAAATCCCGGTTCGTTTATATTTTTCCGAAAGGAAAATATTAACAAGCTGTATTTTTAATTACATCTTAGCTGCTACACGAGAAATATACTTGTCAATATCGTTTCCGTCAATTGAAAGTGGGTATTTCGTTTTGATTTGTTTGTAAGCAGTCATCGCAGCACTCCAGTTTTGATTTTTCTCATTGAGTAAACCAACTTTCTTTAGGTACATAGAAGAAGTAAACTCATTACCAACAGCAGAAGCTGCTTTAGAGTAATAGCTCAATGCGTTATCTAAATCATTCTTTTCAGCGAAAGCGTCACCGATAACACCGAATTTAGTTGCAGGAAGAACAGATCCATCTGCAGAAAAAGATTTGAGGTGATCGATAGCTGCATCGTATTTTCCTAAGCGTAGGTAAGAAACACCTATGTAGTAGTTGGCAAGATTGCCAGCAGCAGTTCCACCATATTGATCAGCAATATCAAGAAAGCCAAGAGCACCATTACCTGGGTTAGAAAGAGCTAAAGCGAAACTGTCTTTTTCAAATTGAAGTTGAGCAGTTTGCATAACGTTCATAGCTTCCTTTTCTTTAGGAGCTTTTACGAATTGCTTGTATGCTAAGAATCCACCTACTACTAATACTAAACCCAATAGTGCGCCTAGAATAGTTTTTTGGTTGGAATCCACCCAATCCGATGCACTTTCTTTTACTTCAACGATATCAACGAGTGTTTCGTCATTTTGCTTTTTATTTCTTCTGATTGCCATGTCTACAATGATTTTTGATGAGATTTTAGTTGCTTGAAAATTCAGATATTATAAGTAACTGAGTATCAGTAACGAAAATCGATTTTTAGAAAAATGTTTCCCAGATTAGAGTTTATGTCTGGGTTTTACGAAGTTGTTTTTGAACAAATCTTATTAAAGCACCGCAAAAATAATCATTCTTACTATATAATGCTGATTTTGTTCATAAAATGGCAAAAAAATTAGGAGCATTCTCAAGAAAGAGGCTCCTAATCTTTTAATAATGTCTATAAATCTGTCTGTTTACAAGAGTAATTTAGACAAATCGACCTTTCTTAGGTTAAGAAAGGATAATCTTTTTGCATGTAATTATCAGTGTAAAGCTCAGAAGGGTCTGGATAAGGAGAGCTTTCTGCAAAAGCGACTGCTTCATCAATTTCAAGCTTAATAGCTGCTTTGATGGCATCAATCTCCTTTTTGGTAGCAATCTTATTGTCAATGATCTTCTTTTCAGTTTCTTTAACTGGATCACGATCTTTATAGCTTTCCAATTCTGTTTTTGTTCTGTATTTAGCAGGGTCAGAAACAGAATGACCTTTATATCTGTAGGTCTTGATTTCCAAGTAGTAAGGTCCTTTTCCAGCACGAATATGCTTAGCTGCTTTCTCTAAGGCTTCGTGTACGCTTTCAGGGTTCATTCCATCTACTGGCTCACTTGGCATATCAAAAGCATGTCCGATTTTATACATATCAGATACATTGGAAGTTCTTTCTACAGAAGTACCCATTGCATAACCGTTATTTTCAACGATGTACAAAACAGGTAGTTTCCAAGTCATGGCCATGTTAAATGACTCATATAGAGCACCTTGTCTAGCAGCTCCGTCTCCAAACATCGTTACACAAAGGTTTTTAGTACCTCTATATTTTTCAGCGAAGGCGATACCAGTACCTATTGGAATTTGCGCTCCAACGATACCGTTTCCACCAAAGAATCGCTTTTCCTTACTGAAAAAGTGCATTGAACCACCTTTTCCTTTTACGATTCCACCACTTTTACCGAAAAGTTCAGCCATTGCCTCTTTAGTAGAAATACCGCGTGAAATCGCGATACCATGCTGTCGATAAGCAGTTACTATAGCATCTTCGGGTTTAATTGCAGTGATTAGACCTGCTGCAATTGCCTCCTGCCCAATATAAACGTGGCAAAATCCACGTACTTTTTGCTGGCCATATGCCATCAAGGTTCGTTCTTCAAATCGGCGAATACGCAGCATCATTTCATACCATTTGAGATATGTTTTCTTTGAATAAGCGGCCTTTTTTGCTCCTTTCTTTGCAGGATTCTTCGTCATATCAATTTTTTAAGTTTGATCTTATACTTTTGGTAAAGCACATAATCTGGTTTGAGGAGTAAATATAAGGGATAAAATTTTCACGGCCAATTTATGGGGTGAATTTATATGTGAAAATTATTTGGGTGTTGAAATGGCAGTTCTATTGACAATCATAGTTTTAATTCGACCGCAAAGCTCCACGTTTGGGGAGTATTCTAGTTCACTCACTCCTCTCCCCAGCGATAAGACTTCAAATCCAAGCCAGATAAATCGAGCACTCGATCAATAACCGTAGCCACTAAATCTTCAAAAGTCTTGGGTTTACTATAAAAACTGGGAGTGGCAGGACAAATAATGCCTCCAGCTTCAGTGACCGTTTTCATGTTATTGATGTGAATAAGGCTTAAGGGAGTATCTCTGGTGACTAATATCAAGCGACGTCGCTCCTTTAAAATTACATCGGCTGCTCGGGTAATCAAGTCTCCTGAAACCCCAGTCGCAATTCTTCCCAGCAGCCCCATAGAACAAGGACAAACGATAAGCGTATCATATTTGGCTGAACCTGAAGCAAATGGAGCCATAAAATCATCTTTTTCGTAGAAGTCGAAAGGGTAGTTTTCATAATCTTTGTTTTCTAACTCCAGTTCCCAATTAAACTTGGCATTTTTGCTCATGACTACGCCAATTGCATCGGTTTGATTTTGAAGACCAAGCAGTTTGTCCAATAGCACTTTTGCATAAATAGAGCCGCTTGCTCCTCCAATCCCTACGACAATTCGTTTCATTTTTTCTTATTTATTAGTTAATTCCAAAAACAATAGACTTAATTTACCGTTTTGGTGCAATATATGCGAACTATGTTTGTCTATAAAAGTAATTAAGTAATCGTTCAAAATATGAAGTTGTTTTAAAACAATGTCTTCATTAACTAGAATTATAAAATCAAACACATGAATATTATTAAGACACTTTCAGTCGTAGCTTTGTTTTGCGTAGCCTTCTCTTTTTATGCATTTATGCCTGCTGAAGCAAATGTAAAAGACGATAAAATCAATTGGATGACTTGGGAAGAGGCAGTTGCTGCCACTGAAAAAGAGCCACGAAAAATTTTCGTAGATGTATACACTGGCTGGTGCCACTGGTGTAAGGTTATGGATAAGAAAACCTTTAATAAGCCTGAAGTTGTAAAATACGTTAATGAAAACTACTATGCTGTAAAGCTAAATGCGGAGCAGAAAGAAGATATTAACTTTGCAGGAAATACCTTTAAATATGTACCGAATGGCAGACGAGGTTATCACCAATTAGCTGCTGCGCTTTTGGATGAAAAAATGTCGTACCCATCGATTGTTTACATGAGTGAAAAGATCGAGCGTATTATGATTTCTCCTGGCTTCAAAGAAAAAGACGCCTTTCTAACTGAGTTGAAATATGCAAAAGAAGAGGCTTATAAGACGACTTCTTTTGATGACTACAAAAAAGGTAAAACTAAGTAATACCCGCTTGCTCGGATCAAGGATTGAAAGTCAGCTGATATGTGGAATTCATCTGGAACTAATCAGGAACCTACGATTGTATGGCCTTCAATCCTTTTTCTTATTCCCAATCTCCACCTAAAGGCAGAAATGCCCACTCTAAGTGCTGCATCTTCACATCGTAGTCAAAGACCAAAATACTATCCGGATTCAAATTGGTAACATACTCCGGCGGATGACTTTTATCCATTGAGTTGTTGATTCCTGATCCTAGAAACCAAATCCCATCTGAGTTTTTGAACTCAAATCGCTTCGCTCGTTGACCAAAATCTCCACCAATTAAGATGACTTGGATGCCTTTATCCTGAACCTTT
Organism: uncultured Saprospiraceae bacterium; assembly: GCA_937921775.1. GTDB lineage: Bacteria > Bacteroidota > Bacteroidia > Chitinophagales > Saprospiraceae > CALGLS01. Next base: position 39,016 of record CAKZUK010000021.1, on the reverse strand, counting down.
TTTAGGTGCGGATAGGCAAGATCTTCGAAGGTACCTGCTGGTGTACAACTGAAGGGCAGTTGTGGTAAGACATAATGAAAAGCATCGGTTAATTTTTTATTGCCATCAGCTAGTTTTGGAGAAAGCAAAGCATGGTGGTGAAGTACAATAAGATATTTTGCTTCAGCAATAGTATCTGTCAAGTTCTTTAGGACTTGAAACTGTTGGTTGAGCTCTGTGCAAATTGTAAGGCTATCAGCAGGTGGTAATTGTGGATGTCCGTAGTTGGTGTTTAATATCAAAAGACGAATAGCTTCATGATTGGCAGTGTAGTATGCGGGGCGGTTTGTTTTTTCTTGGATGAGTGATTTATTGCCTTTGTTGATATCGTGATTACCAAGAGACCAGTGCGTGTTTGGGGAGCTTATCGCAAATAATGTATCCAAATAATCGAGTGTACTGCTTTGTTCGGAGGTGCGGCTACATACATCACCTCCTAACCAAATTTGCTGGTAAGATTTGAGATCTAGTTGCTCAATTCGAGGGTCAACTTGATTACCATTTTCCGATTTCCAATTGTAGCAATGACCAATATAAATGAATTGTTGTTGATTTGAATCCTTACAACAAAGGCATGTTAGGATGCATCCTAGAATGAGAAAGTGGAGGATTGATTTCATGTTGCAAATCTACGAGGTAGAAATTAAAATTACAATGAAAATTAAAAAGACGATGTAAACTAAATGGTGCGTGAGGTTTTCATTTTTAATTTACATTTTAATTGTGAAGCAATCACAAGCGCCTCAACTCCTTAGTAATCTGCACCAGTTCCAAGTTTAAAGCCTCCGCATCACCAATCGAGTTACTACGTAACATTTTTAGCGAAAGCTGCTCAATTGAACTGATGTAAGATTTGTCATATTCCAGCTCCGTTTTCAAGGTTTCCATTTGAGCGAGCGATTCGTATTGGCCTTCTTCCAGTTCATTGAGTCGATTCTGTTTCTTCTCAAGCGCCAATGCGAGTTTATGATTGTAGAGAATGGTTTCTAATTTCTTTTTACAAGTTTCGTAGAAGGCGAGTTTTGTTTTACGTAGATCAATTTGCTTATCAAAAGCTCTGATCAATCGTTCGCTTTCTACTCTTGATTTTTCATTGATATCATGACCAGGTATAAGATGCGAGTCGAGGTCGTCAATGTCTTCTTTTATCTCTTCAATTTCGTTGATGTTTTTTTGAATCTGATCATCGCAGGCTTGAATGGATTGATTAAGTTTACTGACGACTTTAGTGTCAAACTGCACACCTTTGCCACGAAGCATATATTGTCGAATCAAATAAAAGAGACTACCAATAATGAGTGCCAAAACAAAGAGCATCAATAGAAAAACGATGCCACCTCTGGCAGCGAAACTTGCAATTAATACAAATGCAAAAATCAAAATAATAGTTAGCAAACTTATGGATTGACCTTCTTTGCTCATGTTCTTGTTGAGTTTTATATATATCTTTTTTGAAAATAGGGGCTAAAATTGCTCTGTTTTCGTACTGTTTATTGGGATGTTTCCAATGGGGATTTTGAAGATTATTAGCAAAATGATCACAAAAGCCAATATACGGGATTTTGTTCAGTCATAAAATAGATTAGACGTAAGTGTAAGCTATATCGATAAACAAAAGTTCGAATGATTAAAGGCTAGTTCAGTTTTTTCCATATATTTGAGTTGTTCATACATTTCCTAAGAGGCAAATGTCGTACTATTGCCCATAATCTATTGAGAATCAAACACTTTTACGGAATTGTTGAAAGTGGCCTAGCCACTAAGATCAATTTCAATGACAGTTACAGTGGCCATGCGCTACTGTTTCGACTTTTCGAAAACAGAACTTTGTTTTCTGCCTAAGCAGACAAGCTTCTACAGCTACCTTTTTGTGAAAGATGGAACATATATGTTTTATCTTTAAAGTGGTAGTATTTTTGCATAAGTTTGGAAGTGGAAGCTAGTAAATGGAAAGTGACATCTCAGTAGGGTTTTTGCAGCAAGCTGTCAGTAAAGCTAGGTTTGCGTGATCCTACCACTTCCAGTCTCTAACTTCTAATTAGTAATATTCTCAAAAACAGATCAAATAATAATCCTTCTCTGATGAAAAAAGAACTGATTTACTTTCTCCTAATTTCTCTTTTTTGTATTTCTTCCATTTCCGCTCAAAATCCAATGCGACCAAATGCATTGGTAGGAAAACGGATTTTTACAGATTACTATTCTCCTGCGACTAGCGACTTTACCGATTTTGATAATTACCGTGGAGGTTTCGAAATTGATTACTTAAGAAATTTAAGTTCAAAACTTAATGCGGTAATTCCTTTGAAAATTGGTGTAGCTAAATTGCCAGAAGAAGAAAATAATCGAACAACGATTAGTCTCGGGTTTTCTGCTCAGCTACAGCACTACCGTGAAAACAATATTTTGATTCCATATGGGACGGCTGGTATTAGCGGTGAGCTAGAGTCATTTGAAAACACCAATTTTCATATTCCAGTTGGAGCTGGTGTGAATATTCGTTTGGGTAGATATGCCTACGTAAATATTCAATCTGAATTTCGTATATCATTAGATGGTAATCGGGATAATTTTCACCACGGAATTGGGCTCGGTTTTATGATTGGAAAAATTGGTGATGATGAAGTCATTGACGAAATTATCTTACCTGGCTTAGCAAAGCCTGATACAGACAAAGATGGAATTCCGGATAACGATGATATTTGCCCTGAAGTGGCAGGTCTAGCAGCATTCAATGGTTGTCCAGATAATGATGGCGACGGTATTGAAGATGCGATGGATCAATGTCCAAATGATTCAGGCCCAAAAGAAACACAAGGTTGCCCAGACACAGATGGGGATACTGTTTCGGATGATAAAGATAAATGTCCAACGGTGGCAGGTACTATCCAAGGATGCCCAGACACCGATGGGGATGGAATTATTGATATTGAAGACAAATGTCCTGACTTGGCTGGTGAACGTGATGCAAGTGGTTGTCCTGTGCAAGACACCGATAAAGATGGAGTGGCGGATCATTTAGATCAATGTCCAAATGCAGCTGGTACTTTAATGGGCTGTCCGGATTCAGATGGTGACGGTATTGCTGATAATAAAGATAAGTGTCCAAATTCAAAAGGGGAGGGTCGCCTAGGTGGCTGTCCAGATACGGATGGTGATGGCATTATTGATATAGAGGATAAGTGTCCAAATTCGCCTGGTCCTAATATGCCAAACGGTTGCCCTGAAATAGCAAAAGAAGATGCAGCTATTTTGGATTATGCTTTACAAGCGGTTCAGTTTGAAACCGGAAGTGAACTGTTGAAGATTGAATCAAATGTTGTACTGGATCAAGTTGTTTCGGTATTGAGCACCTATCCGGATCACCAGATAAGTATCACTGGGCATACCGATAATGTGGGTAAAGAGAAAAATAATGAGGACCTTTCTATTCGACGTGCCAGAACTTGTTATAATTATTTGGTATCAAGAGGAGTAAATCCGAACCGAATATTAGTCGGTGGAATGGGAGAGGTGGCACCGATTGCTGGTAATGAAACAGAAGAGGGACGAAGCTTGAATAGACGAGTAGAGTTTAAGTTGTTTCCTAAATAGGTTTAAGGATCTTCTCAAAATAAAAAAACCGAATCTACAATTTGTAGGTTCGGTTTTTTTATTGAAGCTGTTACTTAGTACGCTGTAACTTAGTCTTACTTAGAAGTTTTTTTAACTGGTAAAGGCATGAGGATCATAGATACTGTAGCTTTATTATTATCCTCATTTGGAACAGCATTAATAATCAATTTATTCTCGCCATTATTACAAATAGAAAAATAAGCATTAAGCTCACGAGGCTTTTTAGTAGAGTTGGTTACTTTCCAGCCTTTTTTCTGCATGGTCTTTAAATAGTATTCCTCAATTTCTTTAGGCGTTTTTTCAGAATCAAATGTAATCTGAAATTTATCCCCTGTATTATGATTGTGCTTATCAGCTCTATGGATTTTCGCATCTTTTATTAAAGGAATAGATAGATCTTTGAACGCCTTAGGGTATTCGTTATCTAATTTTGTAATTGGAGAAGTCGATCCATCATCTGTACCACTTATCATATCTCCACCTGTTGCACTTTGGCCGGTAGATGAATCTGATTTGCAGGCAACAAATAATAGACTGAATAACATAAAGGCAATTCCACAGTACTTTTTCATGAGTATAATTATTTTATCGGTTTAGTTAATTTTTATATTTGAATAAGTCGAAGGGGTGATTTTGATCAAGAACCTTGACTCTTGTTATCTGATTCCTCAAAATACCATACCATTTTAACAGAATCGGACATTAATTGTATTTTATGAGCTCATATCCTACTTTTTCAAGTCTACCATCTAAAGCGCTATCACTTTAATCTTCCTCTTTCTTCTTTTTCTCAATTTTATCAAACAATTCCTGAAACTTGTCGTCTACATGCTGATTAAACCATTCGTCCAGCAAGTCCTTGCGGAAACGCCATTCCTTACCAATTTTAGCAGCAGGAATTTTACCCTTTTGGGCCCAGGTATAAATTGTTTGAGGTTTCATCTTTAGGTACTTCGCCACCTCTTCTATGGTCATTATATTATCCATTCGACTGCAAACTTACTTAATTTGAAAGACTATTTTTGTAAAGCTGGAATTTGGAGGTGGGAACTGGGAAATTTCCCGCAAACGCGGAAGTTCCACAGCTGTCTGCCTATAAAGGCAGGTTCGAGTGAGTTTCCACTTCCAGCTTCCTAGCACTAAAGGTAAAAGTTGTTGGCTGAGACGTTTTATTAAGTCGTCTTGAGTTTGAAATTGTTATTCTTCCCCCCTTCCGTTGTAAGGACTTTTGTATCGATATTTTTTGATTTGTAAAAAAGGTATCGTAAGCTGGCCATGATAATTCCAATAAAAAGGGTCAATGACATAATGAACAATCCGGAAAAGAAACCCCATTTGGCTGGATTGTGAAATGACTCAGATAGTTCAACTTGTCCGGCAATCGCTTCGTCTGAATAATTGTTTTCAAGCCAATGCCTTCTTGATACTTCTAATGACTTTTGAGAAAACTCAGGATCGACATAGGTCGCTTCTATAAAATAAGCTAGATAAGATAAGCCTCCAATTATGAATCCCATCATAATGGTCAATAATAGGAGTTGAGATAAAATCACTCTTTGGCTATTAATATTAGAGTGATGTATAAATGCCACCCAAAGTGCAAGTACAGTTAGAATTAAAAAACACTTAGAAAGCCAGGCTTGATGCGCAAAACGATCAATGTCGAAAGTATAACAAATGGCAACTAAGCTGCTGAAGAGTAGCTCCATTCCAATACTACAGATCAAAGCTATTTTGATCAATGAATGATAATTGACTTCAACATATTTGTCACTATAATTCATATTTAACATATTTTCTTGATATTAATACGATGGTCAAAATTACGAAATAATTTTGATGTTTATGCCTTTTTATTACTGTTTGATACTGTTTTACACTGTTTTTAACATTTTTTCACTGTGTTTTTTAAATTTGTCAATAATCAAAACTGGTTCGATTTTAGCTATGTTGTGCATATCGGAATCTGTTACAGTTTCTACCCTCCTAAATTAACTCTCCCGCTATCAATTATTCTTTTAAACTATTCGAAACCACTTATTACATGAAAATTATTATTAAAAACTTAGTTGGGGCAGTTACCTTAAGTCTTCTTTTCTTTTCAACAAGTTTGACAGCTCAGGTTAATCCTGGGGAGGTGATCTCAAATACTTGCGGTAAGAAAAAATCAACTTGTGAAGGAGAAATGAAATGGAAAGATGGTATGGTTTATAGCGGTACTATTTCAAAAGGTCTTCCAAATGGGAAGGGAATGATGAAATGGTCAGATGGTAGTGAATACAAAGGAGACTTTATACAAGGCCTTCGTCATGGATTTGGAACGTTTACACATTCTAATGGAACTCGTTTTGAGGGGGATTGGGATAAAGATCAAATTGGAACTCAAGGTTCTATGTTTTATCCAAATGGTGATGAATTCGTTGGAGAGTTTCAAAAGGGGAAACGCCATGGACTGGGTATTTTCATGACAATATCAGGTGAGAATTATAATGGTATGTGGAAAAATGGAGTGGAAGATGGAGAAGGTACTTATACATACACTGATGGATCTTATTATATTGGAAATAGTGTAGGAGGTGTAAAGGAAGGTGAAGGAATGGTCGTTTGGGCACAGGGTGATACATTGAAAGCAACTTGGAAGAATGGATCATTGAATGGTGTTTCAACCTATAACTTTACCAACGGTGATAAATTGTTAGCTAAATGGAAAAATGGAAAGCTGTCTGTAAAGTCAACTTACACTTTTTCTAACGGTGAACAAATCAGAGGTAGCTTAAACAACCTTAGAAGTCGTGTAGCTGTGATTGGAAATGAAATGGCTAATATAGAGTCAAACTTCCAAACTTGTTACATGGGTATCGCAATGGAGATGAAAAACAATCAGGAGTATAGTTTGTCAAAAGAGTTTATGATTGCAGCATTAGACTTAGCTGATCCGATTGATGGAGATCAAGGTATGATTGCTCAGGAAATCCAGTTGGTAGATCAAGCGATGAAGGAGCGTGGTTATGCGAAGTTACCTGAGACAAAAAGACAGTAATAAGAGAATTGAGTTGATAAAAGGAAAAATCCCGGATTCTGAGTTTTCAGAATTCGGGATTTTTTGTTTGAGCTTTGAGGCAGGAAGTTTCCTTAAATAAGCTATGGTCATATGTTAAGCTCAAATACACCATTAGTTATTTTAATACTGATATTTTGAAAAGTATGGATAGGAACATCACGTTGTGTTCCAGCATTCCAATCCGGCATTTCATTGATAAGGGTGTCAAAACCGAATAAACTTTCCATAGGAACATCAGTGCCCGTAACTCGGTGTAAGCAGGTCATTCCAGTATTCAAAACCACAAATCTCAAGTTAATATTCCCATTTATAATTTCATTTAATCTAGCCACTTCAATTATTGGGAAAAGATAATCGTATAAGTCCGATTCATTAGTACCGTAGGAAGGCATGTTTTCTACAACAGTAAATATTTCGCTTGTCTCTCCATCAAAGCAATCATACTGAATATAATCAACACCTATTTCAGGAGCATCTGAGGATGCATCATCATCCAATTGGCAAGATTGAAGTGAAAACATACTAAGGCAGGCAATAAGGCAAAGATGGAAGAGTGTATTTGTTTTCATTTTTTATATTTTCACTAAGATATAAAACAAATTGAACACTTTTTTATATTGAAGTTATTTAAGAAAGCAGTCTGCCAGCCGGACCGATTTTTAAACAATTTCAAAATAAGCTATTAGCTCAAAATAAATAGGCACCATCTTCAGTAACCTCAAATTCTAATAATTCTCGGTTCAGCTCAAAATGCTCATAAGCTATTCTCAATCGCTTCCAAAATTTAATATGCTCGGGATGTGATCTAGCTATTTTATATAGCTGCTCTTTTTCCATTCTAGCCGGAAAAATCCGAACGGGCACTTCTTTTTGTCCTTGCTGAAAGGCAGCCTCCGCTAAAACAAATAACTCTGCTATCTTCTCATCTGTAATCGGAATACAACCCACTGTCTCACAAGCTCCATGTATAAAAATATCAGACCCAGGCTTGTCTGGATCACTCAATATCTTATCAGAAGCATTCGGATAATTAATGCCAAGGGATAAGTAAAAATTGCTTTTTGGATTATAGCGATCAATGTGATAAAAGCCTTCTGGAATTTGTAGGTCACCTTCCTTTCGTTTTGGTCCAATCTGCCCACTTGACTTACAAAATGGATAGGTGATAAATAATTGCCACTTGCTTTTGGCATCTTTATTTTTAATCCAAATCTCCAATTCTTCTTCCAACTTAAATGCTCGCAAATGTAGGAGATAGGATTGTGGGTTTATTCCCGATACTTGCATTTTTTCGTTGAGCATAGATTGGCAAAAGGCTTGAGCACCTTTTAGACGATCCCCTGATTTACTTAATGACATGGATGTAGAATTGTTGTTGCTGTGGCAACTTAGAGAGAAGAGTAGGAAGAAGGAGAATAGAAGCTTTAGTAAGAATTTCAACGGAAGTATTAGTTTATTTAGTCATCGATGGTAATGCTCAGATTAGAAAAAATGATTCCTTATTCAATGGTTTAAAGCCTTTAGATAATTCGATTTACAGGATTGCTCCTTCTTCAGTTATTCTTATGTATGAAGAACAATCCTGTAAATCATTCCGAATAAAATAAGGAATCTAAATCAAAAAGACCAAACACTTCAACGAAAACTTGCTATAAGATCAAAGCCAAAAAGGAGATCAAAAGAAGTTCTGTCAAAAGAATTCCAAGAATCACTTATCCCTCGTCTCTATCAATCCAATATCGAATACCAAAATACCCCTTAATTCCCAACACCGGCGCATAAACCTGCGTAGCATCAAAGTATTCTCCGAAAGGATCTTCGCCATCAATAATTGGATTGCGTTGCTTGTAATTCGTTAAATTTTCTCCGCCAAGGTACATCTCAAAGTTTTTATACTTACGAGTAATTTGTGCATTGATTAGGGTATAAGAAGGGGAGAAGCCCGTATGATCTTGTGTCAATTCCTCAGGTCGACTTGTGTTGTCTGGGAAGCGTTGCTTACCTACGAACTGGAAAGTGGTGCTAAATGCCCAGTTTTCATTTTTAGTATCGTAATCAAGATTGATCAGTCCACGATGTTTGGCTACAAAGGTTTTTTGCTCGAGCCCTCTTACAAACTCAACTTTTACATCATTGAATTTGTAAGCCAACTTCACGTCAAGGCGAGGAGCTAATTCATAAGTCAACATGGTGAGCAAACTATTGGAATAAGACTTACCATTCAAATTGTAAATCAATGCCGATTCATGACCTTGGTCTAAATCAATAACAATTTGATTTTTAAAGTCAGTTCTATATAGGTCTATTGCAAACTGTCCTTCTCTTTCATTGATCGTAAAGTTTTGCGTTAGATTTGCTCCATAGTTCCAGGCAGATTCCATCTCAGGTGTTTCCAAAACATTGACGGTTCGGCTACTAGCAAACAAACGAGTATTTTCTGCAATCACAGATGGTGTACGATGACCAAGGCCTGCTGCTAATCGGAAAACTGTATTCTTCGTCACGTCATACTTTAGATTGGCTCGTGGAGAAACTAACCAGCCATAAAGATTGTGCTTGTCTATTCGAATACCGCTTACTAAACCTATTTTATCACTAAAGCTTGACTTCTCACCACCACCGCATTTCATATACTCAAAGAAAACACCCGGCACACGTTCAATTCGACTGTAGTCTGTATCGTCCAACATCTCATCATAGTCATCATAAAGGAAACTGAATCCTGTAAATATTTGGTGATCCGTGTTACCGATAATTGTGTTGTAGTTCAAGGAAGTATATACATTTCGTTGCTTTCCTTGATGGAAAGTATTACCGTAGTTGTTGTCCAATTCGTGATGCGCAAAACTATAGGTAGCACCAATTGAAGTATTCGGTTTGTCAAAAATATAACCCAATTTTCCAAAAACCTCTGCACGTTTATTTTTTTGTCTAACTCGATAGAAAGAACCAGAAGGGTCATTGTTTTCCGCAATCTGTCCACCATCGCGTTCATCATTGATCAGGTGAACATTTACCTGACTTCTCCATGAACTTCCTCTATAAAACAAGCGATACATTCCGTTCAAAATTTTTCGATGTGGAACATCAAGATAGTTGTCATCATTGCGATCAACATCTTTATTTTGGTAACTTCCATGTAACAAGAGGCCAGAGCTCCAAGTTTCGTTGAACTTCTTATTCAAGTGAATATTCGTTTCAATACGACCCATTGGGTTTGCAAATAGATTGATATAAAATGGATGATCCTGATGAGGTTTTTTTAATTCCGTATTGATCTGACCTGTGATTGCACTATAACCACTTTGCACAGAACCAGCTCCTTTCGAAATGCTAATTCCTTCCAGCCAAGTACCAGGTAAAAACTCCAATGCCAATGGTGCTCCTAATCCAGAAAGTGCAGGTCGTTTTTCAATCAACATTTGGGTGTACAATCCGCGTAGACCCAACATTTCCATTTCACGAGCACCAGTCACTGCATCTGCGTAGCTAACATCCACAGCTGCATTCGTCTCAAAACAATCTGCTAAACTACAGCAAGCGGCTTTTTTGAATTCAGCGCCAGTAATAGATTCGACATTCATAGGATTGAGCGTAGAGATATAGGTGTCCCGAAATTTAGCTGCGACTTCAATTTCCATTAAATTGGCAACACCGGCGACTTCGAGTAAAACATCATTCTCTTCTGGAAGAATTTCGACTACGATTTCATTGTAGCCTACATAGTTGATGAGTAAATTAGAAGTCTCTGTTTTTTGAGCCAACTCAAAGCGTCCTTCCATATCGGCAACCACTCCATTGTTCTCACCTTCCCATTGTATGGTGGCACCAAAGAGGGGAGCTCCATCGTGATTCACTACTGTTCCTCTTAGCATTTGAGCATTTAAGCTTACAGTTACAAAGAAAAACAGGATTATAGTAAAGTATGTTGATTTATTCATAGGCCAAATATAATGGTTTTAGAGTGAAAGTGTTCGTGGATTAACAGGTCGTTGACACCTTATATGGAGTAAAATGGAAAATTGTGCCGGATTTGAGCTTTGGGAATCGTTTTGCTGTGCAATTAGTGGGGAGTATGAGCTGAGGCTAGAAGCTAGTTCAGTTATCCGAATTAGATGCGGATTGCTCCTTTTCCTTTGCACCCTCGCCATTAACAATAAAAAACTCTACAGATTGATAACTCATAGTGACGCCTTTTACATAGTCAGGCTGACGAGTCAATAAGATAGGCAAGGTATTGTTGGAGGCGTTTAATGCAACGTCTTTGAGGTCAACTTCAAGGGTGAAGCTGTTAGGATTAATATCTTTGTAGCGCCCTAATCCGACGATACAAGTTAGTTTAATGTTTTCGGGAAAAACCTTAAGACTGTCCGGTGCGTTTTTTATAAAAATAGGTACGAATAGTGATTTCTCGGTGAGTTGTTCTGTAAAGAGATTTACTTGTACTTGTTGGGGAACCACCTTCGTCAGCAAGTTTTCTGGTTTGATCAGATTCAAAGTTCTTTCCTGATCAGAGTTGATATTTTTCAAGGACCAAGTTTCTGTTTGCCATTTCTCTAGTACACTTACCACTGAGGCAGGGCCTTTGATTTCAATACTATCCGGTATCAATTCAACGGCCTGTTTTAATTGGTACTGACTATTGAATTCAAACTCAGAACTGAGTACAACAGGGACCTTCCTGCTGATCTCTTCTTCTACATCTAGCATCAGCAAGTCGATATTGATACCATTGATGACAATGTCCTTATTGTTAGGACTAAGCTTACTGACAAGCTGACTACTATTATAAGTTTGTTGGGATGAATTATTGAGATTTAACAACAGCTTACGTTCATCACCATCAAAATAATTTGACATCAAATCCCAGCCCTGTCCGTCAAGAGTTGCTACGAGAGACTCAGGAGGTTGCTTGGTAAATGTTTTGCCTTCAGGTAAGTTGTAATTGAGTGCAAATACCTGTTTGGTTCTATAATTTTGCGAAAGCTTGATCAAGACCCAAAAGATCAGAGCAATTCCCATACAGAGGAAAAGTATTGCTCTGTCAGATTGAAAAAAAGAATTTTTCTCTTTGTTATTTTGCTTTTGCTGTTTCATCAGGACTTGCGAGAGATTCTGTCATTTCTTTTGAGACAGCTCCTTTGGTAATTCGGATAAAAGTTTTGGTGTCAACCTGTAGAGTAATGATATTATCTTCGATTTTATTAATTCTACCAATAATTCCACTAGATGTTACCACTTCAGTTCCTTTTTCCAAATTACTAGAAAAGGTTTCTTGATCTTTTCTCATCTTAGATTGTGGTCTGATGATAAAGAAATAAAATACACCGACGATTAAGATCGGGAATAATAAATTTAAAGTTTCCATGTATGTTAGTATAAAAATTTTGCAATAAAAAAGTAAAGTATTGATGCTTCAAGTTCGCGATAGAAGCGCATGTCTGTTCAGATCTCTATTTCTTAGGAAGCACTATTCCTTTCATATGAATCACTGTATTCTGAGGATTCGTGTTGGCTGTAATACGAATGGGTTTGCTAATAGCTCCTTTCTTTCCTTTCGAATCAAAGACCACGTCAATCTTACCACTTCTACCGGGAGCGATAGGTTCTTCCGGCCAACTTGGAACGGTACAACCACAAGTGGATTTTGCAGCAGTAATCACCAAATTAACTTTTCCAGTGTTCTTAAATTTAAAGGAATGCATGGCTTTTTGACCTTCTTTAATTTTTCCAAATTCATAAAATTCTTTCTCAAATTCTATCTTTGCGACGTTTGCAGTATCCTTGGGGGTACTGGCGCTCACAGGATTTCGGATGATACTACTAATTTTATCAGCATCTTTGATGGCACTAATACTTTTTTCAGAATTGCCAATAGATGCTTCGTCTTTGCAACTAATGATTAGTAGTAGGAATAGGACTAAAGGAATGTATTTTCTCATTTTATTCGACTTCATTGTAATTAGACTGCAAATCTAAACGAAATTACCGTTTATTAGGGTGTACAAAGCGGTTTTTTATACCTAACTAATGCAAATATTGGGGTGTTTTAGTCAAATCCTTCAATACATAGCGAATTAAGTAATTGTTTGATCGATAAATTGATTCACTAAATTTACACTCGTTCAATTTCAATATAATCACAATATCCAAGAATGAAAGTTTTCCTAATAGGATATATGGGCTCCGGCAAAACCAGCATTGGCAAAGCACTAGCTTCCCAGATGAACATCCCCTTTGTAGATATGGATGAACTAATCGAAGCACATACCAGCCATTCAATCGTCGAAATTTTTGAAACAAAAGGGGAGGAGATTTTTCGGGAAATAGAACAAACCGTTTTGCAAACGCTACAAAATAAAACAGAAGGAATCATTGCCTGCGGAGGCGGCACCCCCTGCTTCTTCGATAATATGAATTGGATGAAATTGAATGGACTGACCATCTACCTTAAAAATACACCAGAGCAAATCATCCAACATCTTAAGGGGCAAATAGCTCATCGTCCAATTCTTCAAGGCAAATCAGAAAAGGAATTATTGACATTTATTGAAAATCATTTGAAAGAGCGTGCTTCATTTTACGAGCAGGCTCATGTGGAATTGGAAGGAGGAGGAAAGCTGGAGGAGCTAATAGCGGACTTGCTGACTTTTTTGAAGCGGGTGGTGTAAAGGGAGGAAATGTAAAACCGCAAAATGTAAAAGTTGCTCTTCTATACTGTAGGTCCGCGATATTGAACCACTTTTACATTTTAACCTTTGCGGTTTTACATTTTACATTTCTTAATACTTCACGCCACTCAAATCCACAATAAATCCGTCAATTTTCTTCTTACGCTTCAATTCCTTCTCATAACTTTTAGCAGTCGTTCGGTCAGGAAAAGGACCAAGCATGATTTTATAAACAGGTTGTTTGTTGGCACCTTCTTCCACACTGATGAGGATGTTGTTAAACCATTTTTCTTGCAGTTCAGCGACTTGACGCATGACGTTAGCATAGTCAGTAAGAGAGGCTACTTGAACACCATAGCCCGTTCTTTCAGGACGTAAAATTTGTACTTTATATAAATCATATTTTGCAAAATCTCTCCCTCGTACTCGACTTGCAGGCACACCCATATCTATAGAGGTCGCAGCTGGGGCAGCAGCCTTTGCAGCCTTATCGGCAGCAGCTTTTTCTTTGATAGCTTTTTCTTTTGCGGATTTTGCAGCACTAGCTTTATCGGCAGCAGCCTTTTCTTTTGCAGCTTTTTCAGCAGCAGCTTTAGTCCTTTCTACTTTTTCTTTTGCCGCTTTTTCTGCAAGCGCTACTGAGTTGTCAAAATTATCTGGTGTAGGATTTTCAATATTTGGTGTAGCGACTGGAGTCGTAGTATTTGGCTTAGGTTCAGGAGATTTACTAACTACTGGAGGTGCTTTAGCGGGTTCAGGATCCTCTGCACGTGCCGTACCAACGACTTCTATTTTTACACGAGTAACTTTACCTTCGTCCAAGCCAATTTGCTTTGCAGCTTTGCGCGAAACTTCGATGATGCGATTACTCAAATAAGGTCCTCGATCATTGATTCTAATCTTTACAGATTGCTTACTATCCAATCGAGTCACCTTCACCAGTGTTCCAAAAGGCAAAGTCTTGTGGGCTCCAGTTAATTTATTTTTGTTGTACTTCTCTTTACTGGCAGTTTCGCTACCTTGAAAGGAATCATCGTAAGATGCGGCCAGGCCATATTCCTCATTCAAAACAGAGAATCCAGTTAGTAATAATGCGACAAGTAAGGTGGAGATAATTGATATGCTTCTCATAACGATCAGTTTTTAGATATCTTTAGTAATAATCAAATCAGTTTGTTGTAAATGGCTTTTTGCTGTTAGCGATTAGCACTTGACTTCCATTTTATTGCGTCCTGTATGCGCAGATTTGAGGGAAGCCAAAAGCTAATGGGCAAAAGGCAAAAGCTAAATATTCAAATATGGCTCAAAATAGCCATTTATACCTTGATTTACAATGAAGTGGCCTAATCTTAGGGTTTTGACAACATTTATAAAACCCTAAAACACTTCTTTTAACAAAAAAAGCTTCAAAAGCCTTCTTTAAAACCTTTTCATTTGAACTTTAGGATACTAATTTTTGTAATTTTGCAGGAATGTTGGGGTTGAGTACTCTGTAACATAAATATAAATCAAGCCCTGTCTAGGGCACGAGAAGCCGGCCAAGCTGTTAAGATTGGCCGCTCGTATCGCGCTAGGCAAGCTTAAAAGCAATATATTAATGAGTAAGCACGGTAAAGTTTTGGTAGCCATGAGTGGCGGAATTGATAGCACAGTGACTGCTATGATGCTTCATGATCAAGGGTATGAGGTGATTGGTATTACCATGAAAACCTGGGATTATGCCAATTCAGGAGGGTCTAAGAAAGAAACAGGTTGCTGTAGTCTTGATTCTATCAATGATGCACGTACAGTAGCAGTGGATATGGATTTTCACCATTTCATCGTTGACATCAGGGAAGAATTTGGAGACTATGTAATTGACAACTTTGTGGATGAATATATTGCAGGTCGTACACCAAATCCTTGTGTTCTTTGCAATACGCATATCAAATGGAGTGCGCTACTTAAGCGTGCTGACCAATTGGATTGTGAGTTCATCGCGACTGGACATTATGCTAAAATCGGAGAAGACAATGGACGAAAGTTTGTGACCAAAGCAGTGGATGATCATAAAGATCAATCCTATGTACTTTGGGGTTTGAGTCAGGAATGCCTGAGTCGAAGTAAATTTCCACTAGGACCATTTACGAAGCCAGAGGTACGCCAGATGGCTAAAGATTGGGGCTATGACGAGCTTTCCAAAAAAGGGGAGAGCTATGAGATTTGTTTTGTGCCAGACAATGATTACCGTGGTTTCCTTAAGCGCAGAGATCCTAGCCTAGAAGCAAAAGTGAAAGGCGGGAAATTTATTAATAAAAAAGGGGAAGTACTCGGCGAGCATGAAGGCTATCCTTTTTATACCATTGGTCAGCGAAAAGGTTTAGGGCTGGCTTTCGGTATACCAATGTATGTAACTGATATTCAGGCTGATACTAATACCGTCGTTCTTGGAGAAGTGGATGAACTGTTGCGAAATGGTATGCGTGTGGCTCAAGTCAATTCCATGAAATATCCAACCATTCCAGATGGTATAGAAGCGCGAACCATGATTCGCTATAACGACAAAGGGGCTTTGGCTAGATTGACAAATGTGGATAGCCAGCTACAAGTAGAGTTTATGGCGAATGTATCGGGAGTTGCTCCTGGTCAGTCAGCTGTTTTTTATGAAGGTGACGATGTTGTTGGCGGTGGTTTGATTTATGCTAGTTCGTTGAACCCTCGTTAGTGTTTTGAATTTTGTTGTATTACGTTGCGGGCCTGCCTAGCTAGGACTAGGCCTGCCTAGCTAGATGGATTCAAGTCCTAGCGAGTACTGTATTAATATGCTTGTCAGAATTATTGGGTTTAACACGACTAATTCTTTTAAAGGAATCGCTACTTAATTCAAATGGATACGGCAAAATTTAGAGCATCTACCTCCAAAGTTCTAAACAACTTCATTCAAAAGAACTTCTTAATTCTTCCACCATACCTAAACATTTTATAGGATATTGTTTTCTATATTTGGACAATCTTCTATGAATAGAATTAAATCGACATATTTATGGTTCATTCTATTGATTGCTTGTTGTAATCAATTAAATAGCCAATCTATTGATGTTAATTTTCAAAAACTAACATCCAGTCATGGTTTGTCTAATAACACCGTTTATTCTATTGCTCAAGATGACTTAGGCTTTATTTGGGTAGGGAGCAAAAGTGGCTTAAATAGATTCGATGCTTATGAATTTAAAACCTTTTCCATTCCTAATGCAGAAGACGAAAGGAAAATAAATCCAAGCGTTTTTTCTTTATTAAAAGATAATAGAGGATTGATTTGGATGGGACTAAAGGATGCTGGTTTGCTTGCTTATGATCCTAATAATGATAAGTTCCATCGATTTCCATTTGAGGAGAATGCAACCGTAGATTGGAATACGATTACGGTAAAATCAATTTATGAGGATAGTCGTAATTGGCTTTGGATTGGTACTTATGGAGGTGGAACCATCGTGTTGGATGAGGAAAGAAAAGTCATTTATCACTTTTGTACGTATTGTGACGCGGAGAAAAAAGAGCAGTTGAGTAATGATTTTGTTTTTGATTTTGAAGAAGACAAGAACGGTAACGTTTATATCGCCACCGCAGAAAAAGGGTTAAATGTTTTTCGAGTCAAAACAAAAAGCGTCCATCATTTTCATGCATCGGATAAAGAAGATATGCAGAGTTTTAGTAAAGCCATTTGCTTAGATTCAACAAATACACTTTGGGTTGGTACGGAAGGAAATGGACTTTATGCTTTTGATATTGAAAGTCAAATTTGGAAGACCTATCGAGCTAATGGTTCAATAAATGGAATAAGTAACAATATAATAACGGATATCCAATTGGATGCTAAAGGGGAGATTTGGGTAGCAACAGATGGGGGCGGACTCAATCATTTTAATCGAGTAAGTAATTCATTTCAACAATTTAATTATGATTACACCAAGTCAAATACTTTAAATACAGATGCCTTATATCATTTGCATTTTGATAAATCTGATAATCTTTGGATAGGCACATTTAATGGTGGAATCAATATTTTGAAATCCATCCGTCCTCCTTTTTTTACTAGTAGATCATTTAATGAAGAAAAGAAATTAGGTTTACGTTCTGTCTTAACTATACGAGAAGATGAAAGTGGTCGAGTTTGGTTGGGTACGGATGGTGGTGGGATTTTTTATTTTGATATAAATGCAGAAAATTTAGAATTACATCAAGCGTCCAAGCTTTTAAGTCAAGGACAATTTAATGATGTCATTACTTGTATTCAACCTATTGGTAATCAAGGGCTTTGGTATGGTTCCTTTACGAATGGTTTGAATTATTTTGACTATAAAAAAGGAATAACTCAAACGTTTTTACATGAAGAAGGGAATCCTCAAAGTTTGATTCATAACAATGTTTGGGATTTGGAATTAGATAAAGATGGCGGTTTGTGGATAGGGACGCTTGGAGGAGGTATTGATTATTTGCCCAAAGGAAAAACTACTTTTCAACATTTTGGAAACTTTAATAATCAACTTTCAGACGTTCAAATTATTGACCTTTTACTAGATAAAGAAAATAAATACCTGTGGATAGCAACTGAAAATAGAGGACTGAATCGATTAGATATAGCTACCAAAAGTATTCAACAATACCAGCATGATTTTAAAACGGAGAATAGCATCAGTAGTAGTAGTCTTCAATCTATTTTTGAAGACCAGTCAGGAAATATTTGGATAGTTTCGGATGTTGGAATAGATAAATTAAATCCTAAAACAGAAGAGATTACAAAGATCAAGTTGAACTATCAATTTGAAATAGGAGTGATTAATAGTTTAGCAGAAGATAAGGATGGATTTATTTGGATTTCCACTTCAACAGGTATCCATAGGCTTAATGCAAAGGACAATACGATCACCGAGTATGGAACTGCACCAGGAACTGAAAACAATCTATTCAATCCTAAAGCTGCGTTTCTATTGAGTGATGGGAGAATTGTTTTTGGCGGTGTAAATGGTTTTTCAGTTATAGCACCAGACGAAGTTCAATTGAACGATAACAAAACAATCCCTGTTCTTACAAATTTAAAAATATCTAATAAGTCCATTCCAATTGGAAACTATGATGGTCGAATTATTTTGAATAAAAATTTGAATAATGAGGGAGTTAAAGTTCAATTGTCCTATTTGGACAGAGAGATTTTATTTGAAATAAGTACCACAGAATTTATTGACCCCAATCGAAATAAATATGCGTATAAGTTAGAAGGCTATGAAGATAAATGGCATTTTGTAAATGCCAATCAACGAGCTATTTTTTATTCTAGTTTAGATGGTGGAAATTATCAGCTTCAACTAAAAGCAGCAAATAGTAGTGGGGTTTGGAATGAAGAAATTAGAACGATTGATATAATTGTTGCTCCACCATTTTGGGAAACAGCATGGTTTATTTTTGCGACAGTCATTTTTACGCTTGCAATCATTCTTTTGATTTATCGATTTTTACTCAACCGGCAGAAAGAAATTTACGAGCGACAAACATTGGAACAAGAGCAAGAAATTTTAAAGCAGGAACAACAAATCCTACAACTTAAAAATCAAAACCTTGAACAAGAAGTTACGAGTAAAAAATCCGAACTAAACGCATCCATTCTCCAAATGGCTCATAAGAATGAGTTTTTAACCATACTCAAGGAACGTATCAAAAAAATCCAATCCAATTCAGATACAAGTGCTAAAAAAACCTTACGTCCAATTGTCAATATTATCAATTCCGAATTGCACCAAGAAGATTATTGGGAGAAATTTCAATTAATATTCAATCAAACTTTTCAAGACTTCATCAAGCAGTTAGAAGTAAAACATCCTACTTTAACACAAAACGATCATCGTTTATCTTGTTTTATAAAAATGAAACTGAATAATCATGAAATCGCTTCCATTTTAAACATCACAGTAAATGGAGTAGAGCAAGCCAAATATCGTTTGAAAAAGAAAATCGGTTTGGATAAATCAGAAAATCTCAATCAGTATATTCAATACTCTGTAAAATAAATGTATTTAATTTTTGAATGTTCTTTTTTAGCGATGACTTCTTCCAAATTTTCTCAAATAGCTTAGGCTATTCTTAAAAATATTGGAATCGTCCTCACTAAAAAACAATGCATTCAAACTCTTAACTAACTTATGTTACAGAGTATTCAACAGCTTGGAAAAGAAGAAATTTTTTAGAATTTCTTCTTCAGTTCTTCTACACTCATATCTCTCCTCTCTAGCTTTCCTTCAATCATCAATCTTCTCTCAATTTCAAGTATTTATTAACTAAAACACCCCCTGTATGGCGTTTGTCAGGTGCTATTTTTTCATCGAACTAAACAAATTATCTAATATTGCCATGTACTTAAAAGATCAATTAGTAGAATATTAAACAAGAATAACAGACTGAATCAGAATTATTATTGCATGATGTGCTTATTGGCAATTAAATGTTCTGCTCAGGATTAAAAAATAAATATGAAACGATTTTTACCAATAATTATCTGTTTTTTAGGCTTGTCAGGTTGGGCAATTGGACAAAATATAACTGTAACTGGAGTAGTTCAAGATGAAATCACCAAAGAACCACTCATTGGAGTAACGGTTCTGATTGCTAATTCTGATAGAGGAACAGCTACGGATGTTAATGGCGCATTTTTACTCGAAGTTGAACCAAATAGCCAATTGATATTAAGTTATACCGGTTATCAAGAAAAAACCATTGATGTAAATGGACAATCTAAGTTGGCCATATTAATGGTTTTTGATAATCTTGACTTAAATGAAGTTGTAGTAGTTGGATACGGCACCAAATCACGTCGAGATGTAACCAGTTCTATAGCATCTGTCTCAACAGAAGATATAGAGAAAAAACCATTTGCAAGGTTAGAAAACGCACTCCAAGGAACTGCCGCTGGAGTTCAAGTCTCTCAATATTCCGGAAGGCCAGGTAATGCAATTTCCATTCGAATAAGAGGGGCAACTTCTCTCTCTGCTGGCAATGAGCCTTTATATGTATTAGATGGCGTTCCCATTTTGAGTACAGAAGGCATTAATCCAGCTGATGTCGCATCTATTGAAATTATGAAAGATGCATCCGCTTCTGCGATTTATGGAGCAAGAGCTGCTAATGGCGTGGTTTTAATAACTACAAAAAGGGGAACGGCTGGACAGTCACGAATCAGTATCAGTTCCAATATTGGCGTGAGCCAAGTGGTTAAAACGATACCACTTTTAGATGGTCAACAATACATTGATTTAGTCAATGAATCTTATGTGAATGCTGGACAATCTCCAGTTTTGGATGCTGCAAATTTTTCAGCCAATACAGATTGGCAAGATGAAATATTCCGAGATGCAGTTACTTCCGATTTGCAAATTTCATTTAGTGGAGGCACACAGAAAACTAATTATTTTATTTCTGCCAATAGAAATGCACAAGAAGGTATTGTTCGAGGTTCAGATTTTGAGCGATTAAATTTTCGTGCAAATATGGATAATCAAGTACGAACTTGGTTAAAAGTGGGAACCAGTATCAACGTTTCAAAAATTGATTTTAACAACGTTCCAGACAATAGTAGAGTCAATCAAGGAGGTGTCATTCTGGGTGCCTTATCTTCTCCTCCGATTATTGGAATTTATAATGAAGATGGAACATTTACGACTAATCCACTTCAAGCTTGGGAAAACCCGGTGGCGAATATCGAGGCACCAATAGATGTTGCATCAACGACTCGTTTGGTTGGAAACTTATATGCAGAGCTGGATCTCATTGAAAATTTGAAATTCAAATCCTCTTTTGGAACCGAGACTTATTATAACAAAAACGATTATTTCTTAGACCCAATAAGAACTCAATTTGGAAGAAGCCAAGAAGGAATAGCGACTACCAATACCAACCGAGAGTTGATTTGGCTTTGGGAGAATACCTTAAATTATAAATTAACAAAAGCAAAACATAGTTTCGATTTCCTTGCTGGAGTCACAGCTCAAGAATCTGGATATGAAGGTACTTTTTCTAGGTCGGAAGGTTTTCCAAATGCTGCCATCACCACATTAAACGCAGGAAGTAGAAAAATAGAAGCAAGTTCATATGCATCACAATGGGCTATCTTTTCCTACCTCGGTCGAGTCTCTTATAAATTTAGTGATAAATATTTAGCGGATTTAAGTTTCCGATCAGATGGCTCATCAAGATTTGGAAAAGGAAACCGCTATGCCTATTTCCCTTCTTTATCATTGGCTTGGAGATTGTCTGAAGAAGCTTTTCTTAAAGATAATGCTACGATAGATGACCTGAAATTGAGAGCAAGTATAGGTGCTACTGGAAATCAAAATATAGGAGATTTTACCTCCATAGGATTGTACAGTACAGGCTCGAATTACAATTTCAATAACGTCATTTTGCCTGGAACTCGTCCAGCTACCATTAGCAATGAAAATTTGAAATGGGAAACCACTACTCAATATAATGGAGGCTTTGATGTTTCACTTTTTGATTATCGATTAAGCCTTACAGGAGATTATTATTATAAACGAACAAAGGATTTATTGATAAATGTAGACTTACCACGTTCTACAGGATTTGGAAGTGGAATTCAAAATCTTGGAGAAGTAGAAAATATGGGTTGGGAATTATCTATTCGTTCGCTCAACGTCAAGCGAGAAAAATTTTCTTGGAATACCCAATTTAATATTTCAGCCAATCGAAATAAAGTCCTCGATATAGGAGGGGAAGACCAAGTAATTTTTGCAGGAGTAATTCCTGAAAGAGGCGCTTCAGTCATCGTTCAAGAAGGATTGCCATTAGGTACATTTTATGGTTACAACAGTTTAGGTGTTAATCCCGATGATGGAGATATTGTCTTCGAGGATATTAATGGAGACGAAATGATAAATGAAGATGATAGGATTATTATTGGTGATGCCAATCCTGATTTCATTTTAGGATTAACTAATTCGCTGTCCTATGGAGGTTTCACTTTAGATGTACTTCTACAATCTAGTATAGGGAATGATGTTTTTAATGCAACTCGTATTGAAACGGAAGGAATGTTTTCTGTAAAAAATGGAAGTGCAGTAACGCTTGACCGTTGGCAAAATGAAGGAGATATAACTAAAGTACCAAGAGCAGTATTTGGCGATCCTAATGAAAATAGCAGAATCAGTAACCGCTTTATTGAAGATGGTTCATTTTTAAGAATTAGAAACATTACTCTTTCTTACAATTTTCCAAAATCTATACTTGACAAAATTAAAATTCAAGGATTTTCAATTTATGCAAGTGGTCAAAATTTATGGACATTATCGAATTACTCTGGTTATGATCCAGAAGTGAATCGAGATGGAGGATCTGCGATTTCGCAAGGAATTGATTTTGGAACATACCCACAAGCGAGGATAATAACTGGTGGTTTGAAACTTGATTTTTAAAAAAAATAAAACAACTTCGATACCTGTTTTGATAAATAATCTTGTCAAAGCATAAAAAAATATCAATATGAAAAATTTTATTCTACTCATTTTTGTAGCACTAAGCATAACAAGTTGTAGCGATTTTCTAGATCGAGAACCTATTTCTGATTTAGCAGAAGATAACTTCTTTAAAACAGGAGCAGATGCTGAATCTGCCTTAGTTGCCGCTTATGATGCCTTGCAAAGCGAATTCTATATTTTCGACCGTTTTACCAATGGTGATGTAATTGCTGATAACTGCTATGCAGGAGGGGATAATCCTAATAATTTTCAATTGGATGAATTTACATTAACAGCATCCAATGCAAATGTCGAAAGAGATTGGGCCTATTTATATGAAGGTATCAGTCGAGCGAGTACAGTTTTGGATAATGTCCCAGATATCGAATCGACAGATTTAGCTGCAGCTCGAAAAACAGAAATATTAGCAGAAGCTTCCTTTTTGAGAGCTTACCATTATTTTCAGTTGGTTAATCTTTGGGGAGAGGTTCCTTTGGTTTTGGGAAAAGTAAATTCCACTGAGCCTTCAGTTGTTTTTCAATCCAAAGTAAGTGTTCAAGAAGTTTATGATGCGATAATATCGGATTTGAAATTCGCCGCAGAAAATCTCCCTTTGTCTCATCCACAACAGGAGCAAAGAGCAACCAAAGGTGCTGCCAATGCAATGTTGACAAAAGCTTACGCTCACCAACCGAATCCAGATTGGGAAATGGTAAAAGCGCATGCTTCAGAAGTAATCAATAGTGGTGTCTACCAATTGCTTCCTAACTATGATGATCTATGGATCCCGACAAATGAGAATACCTCAGAATCTATTTTTGAAGTACAATTCATTGGTGGAACCAATGAAGCAAATTGGGGACCTCAACTATGGTTGCCTCCTTCATTGACCGATGATGGTTGGCGAAAATTTAATACGCCTTCCAAAGATTTGATAGCTGCCTTTGATGCAGAAAATGATGCTATCAGAAAAGGGGCTTCTATTTTATTCGAAAATGGATTGCCATGGCAAGACCCTGATTTCCCAAATGGTAGTGTTCCATTCCCATACAAACAAAGAGAAGCTAATGGCTGGTCAAGTGCTAATAACTATGTATTGCTTAGGTTGGCAGATGTGATTTTATTGTTAGCAGAAGCTGAAAATGAACTAGGGAATACTGGAATTGCTGCTATTGAGTTAAATAAAATTAGAACTAGAGTTGAATTAGTCAATACATCAGCAATGGGGCAAGATGATTTGCGTACTGCCATTTATAAGGAGCGGAGATTGGAATTAGCTTTTGAAGGCCATCGTTGGTATGATTTGAAACGTAGCGATACGGCAATGGGTATTATGAATGCTTTAGGCAGAAATTATGACGTCGAAGAATATGAATTACTTTGGCCAATTCCACAATCAGAATTAGATCGAAATCCCAATTTGACTCAAAATACAGGTTATTAATTATCTAAAATAGTTTTTAAAAAATCATTTTTAACTCAAAATAATTTATAATATGAAACAATTATTTACATTAATTTTAGTAGCAATGACCATAAGCGTTTTTGCACAGGTACAAGTTACTTTTCAAGTGGACATGACAGGACAAACAGTCTCAGCTGATGGCGTTCACATCGCAGGAAGTTTGAATGGTTGGAATACAACTGATAATATGTTGACGGACCAAGGCAGTAATATTTATGCCGTTACTTTGAATTTAACACCGGGAACAGATTATGAATTCAAATACCTAAACGGTAATGCTTGGGGGACAGAAGAAGCTGCACCTGCCTCGTGTACAATAGGAGGTAGTAATAGAATTTTTACAGCTCCGACTTCGGATATGACGCTTGCGGCTACACCTTTCAATGATTGTCCTTCTACCATAGAAACACAGATGGTTAAATTTAGTGTAGACATGACTGGACAATCCGTTTCAGGAAATGGGGTACATGTAGCAGGTAATTTTCAAGCGTGGAATCCTGGCGCAACGGCTTTGACAAATGCAGGTGGTAATATTTATGAAGTGACTATTCCTGTTTTATCAGACATAAGTGTTGTTCAATATAAATTTGTAAATGGTAATGATTGGGGAATGGAAGAAACACCAGGTGCTGGTTGTGGAAATGGAGATAACAATAGATTATTTATTATCAAAGATGCAGGAGATATTGATTTGCCAGTTGCAGCATTTGGAGCTTGTACTAATCCAATACCAACTAGAACAGTTGTTTTCAATGTTAATTTAGATGGAGTCTCCGCTTCTGCAGATGGTGTTCATGTAGTAGGAACTTTTCAAGGATGGAATCCTGAAGGCACACCAATGACTGATGTTGGAGATGATACCTACGAAGTATCGGTTGAAGTAATGAAGCCTATTGTATATTTAGAGTATAAATATTTAAATGGAAATGCATGGGGGACAGAAGAAACGGTTCCAGAGGCTTGTAGTTACAACAGTAACCGTTTTGCTATAATGAATTACGATAGCCCAGATGTCCTTACTTTAGAGCATTATGTATTGGGGACCTGTAATGATTTGAGCGTCGCGACCATTGACTTAGCTTCATCACCATTGTTCAAAGTTTCTCCAACTATTGCTAATGAAAATATTTCCATCACTTGGGAAACTTCGATAAGTGGGCAAGCATTATTGCTAGTTCATGACCTTCAAGGGAAGTTGGTTTTTCAGCAGGAAAAAGAAAACCTTCAATCTTCGGATAGCGAAATAATCAATGTTAGTGATTGGACAACAGGTATGTATATTATTCAATTGAGAACAAGTAATAGTTTGTATAGCCAAAAAATTATTGTTGAATAATATATTTCGTAACAAAATAGTAATTATTCAGAGGGACACATGGACGTGTTTTTTTGAATCATAAAAGGCACATAAGGTCACATAAGATGTTCTTGCTTTCGCAAAAATCAAATGCAGGTAATTTTGTCGAAGATAAATCATCTTATGTGCCCTTCTCGTTAAAAGGATCTACTGTGTTCTTATGTGTCTTATGTGCTTCAACCGCGTTCAAATCCGAATCAAGCTCTAGTTAGACTAAACAGTTGCATAAAGTATTTATGCTTTTTTAGAAAAAATAAAAATGGTAATCAAAAAAATAAACTTATTGCTCGCTACCTTATTCATCACAAGTATATTGTTAATGCAATGTAGCTGTGGTGATGATGAAATTCCAGTTCCTCCCAATAATGGAAATGTCGATATAGAAGGAAAAGTTGCCGTTTGGCGTTCCGATAAAGCTGGACTCCTTAAACTTGCCAAAGAATCAGAATTGCTTCCATACGAAATCACAACAGATTTTGATGTAAATGTAAGCATTGATGACGGGACAGAATATCAAGTCATGGAAGGATTTGGAGCTGCACTCACGGGCTCATCTGCTTATGTTATTCAAACTCATTTGGAGGAAGCTGAGCAAGATCAATTGTTACAAGATTTGTTTGATGCTGAGAATGGAATTGGCATTAGTTTTATCCGTCTAACTATTGGAGCATCCGATTTTTCGCTTTCTGATTTCACATATAATGACTTAAGTGTGAGCCAGCCTGATGCGCCTCAAGACAATTTTGACTTATCTATTGAAGACGAATATTTGATTCCTCTTTTACAAAAAATTATAGCGATTAATCCCGAAATAAAAATAATGGCCACACCATGGTCTGCGCCCGCTTGGATGAAAGAGAATGAATCATTAAAAAATGGTGGACATTTGAAAAATGATTTACAAGAAAGTTATGCGACGTATTTTGTCAAATACATTCAAGCAATGGCTGCAAAAAATATCCCTATACACTCCGTCACTATACAAAACGAACCACTATATGCTGCTCCTTATGTGAGTATGGAAATGAGTGCCGAAGAACAAAAAGTATTTATCCGAGATTACTTGGGGCCTCAATTTGAAGTAAATAATATAGCTACCAAAGTTATTATTTATGACCATAATTGGGATAATGTAAATTACTCATTGAGTATTTTAAATGATGCAACTGCAAAAGATTATATCGAAGGAACAGCCTTTCATTGTTATGCAGGTGATGTTTCCGCGATGTCTCAAGTTCATAATGTACATCCTAATAGGGGAATATACTTTACGGAATGTTCTGGTGGTGATTTTGCGCCAGACTATGCGTCAAATCTATCTTGGAATACAGAAAACCTCATCGTTGGAGCAACTAGGAATTGGTCAAAAACGGTACTCTTTTGGAACTTAGCATTAGATGAAAATAGTGGGCCCCAAAATGGAGGTTGCCAAGATTGTAGAGGAGTCGTAACCATAAATTCTGTTACAAAAGCAATTACAAAAAATGAAGAGTATGTATTACTCGGGCATATTTCAAAATTTGTAAAACCAGGAGCTAAGCGGATTGAAACACCCAATACACGGGGACAAGAGATCTCACAAGCTGCCTTTAAAAATGCTGACGGATCCATTGTGGTAGTAGCTTTTAACCATAATAGTGAAGAACAAAAAGTTCGGTTTCAATACAAGCAAGATGTGTTTAATTATAAAATAGAAGGTGGAATGTTAGCCACTTTTATAATTGAAGACTAGTGTGCTTGAGTTCAAAACATCCATTTATTCGATTAAAATCTAACATTTAAGCATAAAAATATTTTAGTTCTTTCACCTTTACATAAAATCCTCCTCTTATGCGGCACCTATTCCTTTTATTACCATTGATTTGTGTTTTTGATACGCTTATTTACGCCCAGACTGTTACACCATGGCTAACAAATGGCAATCAATCTGTATTATTAGAACAACAGGAATCAATTTTATTCGATGGAAATTCGAATCCAACATCGAGTTCAATATTAATTAATAAGAATGTCCTTTCACAAAGCGTAGAGGGCTATGGTTATTGTTTAACCCAGGGTAGTGCTGAAGTAATAAATGGTCTTTCAAATGTGAAGCGGGATGAACTTCTAAATGAATTATTTGGAACGAATGGACTTGGTCTTTCGGCACTAAGAATTAGTATAGGTGCATCTGATTTGAGTAATTCTGTTTATTCTTACAATGAAACTCAGGGGGATGTAAATATGAATAATTTTAGTTTAGTAGGACCAGATTTAATCCATCTTATTCCTTTGCTTCAAGAAATTTTACAAATTAATCCTGACATTAAAATACTAGCCACACCATGGACAGCGCCTACATGGATGAAAGGTAATGGTACATGGGTTGGTGGTAATTTAAATCCAAGTTATTATGCTGCGTACAGTCTGTATTTTATAAAATACTTAGAAGCAATGAACGGCTACGGTATTGATATCTGGGCAGTTACTCCTCAGAACGAACCGGAAAATCCCTTTAATGAGCCTAGTATGTTAATGTCTGCATCTGAGCAAACCGATTTTATTAATAATCACTTGGGGCCTGCTATTCAACAGTCAGCATTCAACACTAAGATCATTGCCTTCGATCATAACTGTGATAATACAGCTTATCCAATTCAAGTATTAAATAATAGTAGTTATGTTGATGGTGCAGCTTTTCATCTATATGCTGGAAATATTTCAGCGCTTTCTACAGTACATGATGCTACTGGTAAAAACATTTATTTTACAGAACAATTTACAAGTAGTACTGGCAACTTTAATGGAGATTTCGGTTGGCATATACGTAATATTGTTATTGGAGCTTCTAATAATTGGTCGAAAACCGTTTTTGAATGGAATCTGGCTTCCGACTCTAATCACGATCCTCATACTCCAGGAGGATGTACCGATTGCCTTGGAGCGCTTACTATCCCCGATGCAAATAATTATACTAGGAATGTTTCTTATTATATTATTGGGCAAATAGCTAAATTCGTTTCTCCAGGAGCTCAAAAAATTGAAGCCATAAGTACCAATAATGGAATTTCCACTACGGCTTTTAAAAACTTAGATGGGACAATAGTGGTGATAGCATACAATAATAATAATCAAACCAAAACCATTCGTGTGATTGATGGAAATGATAGCTTTAGCTATAGCTTACCCAAAAAATCAGCTGTCAGTTTTGTCTGGTCTACTTCCAATAATCCAACTGCTCCGATCGCACCTTCAGCACTCTCTGCTAATTCACTTAGCTCGAGTAGTATTGAATTAAATTGGGCGGATAATTCTAATAATGAAGACTTCTTCGAAATTCAACGATCGCTTAATGGAACTGCTAATTGGCAAACTACTGCCACTCCTTCTAGCAATGTAACTTCTATTGTTGATAATAATCTCAACCCTTTAACTGAATATTTCTATCGAATTCGCGCAACTAATCCTGCAGGTAATTCATCATGGTCGAACATTGCAAATGCAACTACACAGAGCAACTCAGGAGGTGGTGGTCCTTCAGGGATTTATAACATTATTGCCCAGCACAGTGATAAAGGTTTAGATGTTGCTAATCAAGCCGGTAATAACAATGCTAACATTCATCAATGGGAAATATTTAATGGAGGAGGAGACAATCAGAGGTGGGATATATTGCAAAATGATGATGGAACTTATCAACTTAAGGTTATACACTCTGGGAAATGTTTATCTGTTCGTTCTTCAAATAACAATAATGTTGTACAAAAGGGATGTGATGGAAATAATGGGCAAAAATGGAATATAACTTCTGTGGGAAGTGATTATTATTCTTTAATTAATGAGCTAAATGGAGACGCCTTAGAAGTAGAAAATGCTGCTACAAACAATGGCGCAAATATTCAAACTGCTAACTATATAAGTGGTTCACATCAAAAATGGAGATTTGAATCAATATCAGGTGGAGGTTTTTTAAATGTTCAATCATCAACTAACTTAGCTTTGTTAAGTAATGTAAAAATATTCCCCAACCCAACCAATCAATTTTTAAACATACAATTACCAATAACGTGGAAAGATGATATAGTTAGCTTTATGATAGTTGATCTAAATGGTAGAACTATTTATACTAAAATATTAATGTTTGAGCTTAGTTCAAGTATTTTCGTAGGAGACTTTAGCACAGGAGTTTATTTTGTCAAAATACAAAACTCAAAAAATGAAATTCTTTCAAAAAAGATTGAAATAAAACACTAAATGAATAAACTTAAATATTAAACTAATGAATGATACCTCTTTTTTTAAATGGCTGGTCATAATACTTTTTATCTCCTTTGGATGGGGGTGTAACCAAAAAACAACTTTAGCTCAAGCAAATAAAACATTTTCATTAGCGACTGTTAGCAGTAATTGGAATAAAGCAGATTCACTTTTAGCCTTAATGACCATTTCTGAAAAGTTAGGTCAGCTCCAACAATTAGATGGAGGAATAAGCAAAAATGATTTACCTCGATTGATTGAAGCGGGTAAAGTGGGGTCGGTACTCAATGAAGTCAATCCTGATTTGGTTTTTAAATATCAAAAGATTGCAATAGAGGAAAGCCGATTGGGAATTCCATTGTTAATTGGACGAGATGTTATACACGGCTTTCGAACCATGTTCCCAATACCCCTAGCACAAAGTGCCAGTTGGAATATGGATATCATCGAGGAAGGATCAAGAATTGCGGCAAAAGAAGCAAGCTCCATTGGAGTTAATTGGACTTTTGCTCCGATGATTGATATTAGTCGAGACCCTCGTTGGGGTAGGGTAGCAGAGTCTCCAGGTGAAGATGCTTTTTTGACTAGCCAAGTTGGCGTTGCTATGATAAAAGGATTTCAAGGAGATGGAAAATATAAAAATGGAAATCTTGCTGCTTGTGCAAAACACTTTGCGGCTTATGGACTTACGGAAGGTGGTCGAGATTATTCTACTGCAATAATCGGGGAGCGACAATTAAGAGAAGTTTATCTTCGTCCATTTCATGCTGCGATTGAAAACGATGTGATGAGTTTTATGACTTCATTTAATGAAGTTGACGATATCCCCGCATCAGGAAATCAATTTCTATTAAGAAAAGTTTTGAAGGAAGAATGGGAATACAATGGAATGGTGGTAAGCGATTGGGAATCGATTAAAGAAATGATTGCACATGGCTATTGTAAGGATTTGAAAGAGGCTGCTTATAAAGCTATGCGAGCAGGCGTTGATATGGAAATGGTAAGTACGGCTTATAATGATTATTTAGAAACTTTGATGGCTGAAAATAAAATAAACATCAGTCAAATTGATGAAGCAGTTCGTCGAATATTATGGATGAAAATTCGATTGGGTTTGTTTGAAAATCCGTATCCCGTTAAGGAAAATGCAGCTAGCATTTTAAGTAAAGAACATTTAGAAACTGCCAAACAAGCAGCGATTGAAAGTGTGGTATTATTGAAAAATGAAAATGAGGTTTTGCCGCTTTCGAAAACCTATAAATCTGTAGCCGTAATCGGACCTTTAGCAAATGCGCCACATGAACAAATGGGGACTTGGGCTTTTGATGGGAAAAAAGTAGATTCACAAACCCCATTAAAAGCCATTCAAAATATTTTTAAAAACAAGGTAAAAGTAAATTATGCATCTGGTTTAGAAATTAGTCGAACCAAAAATCATGATGGATTTTCAGCAGCACTTGAAGCAGCTAATCAGTCAGATGTTGTTTTGTATTTCGTGGGAGAGGAAGCTATTCTGTCCGGAGAAGCACATTGCCGTGCTCATTTGAATTTGCCAGGAGCACAAGAAACCTTGTTGGATGAATTATCAAAAACAGGTAAAAAAATAGTATTGGTTGTGATGGCAGGTCGGCCATTAATATTGACCAACCTATTGCCAAAAGTAGATGCTGTTCTATATGCATGGCACGGAGGAACAATGGCAGGTCCTGCCATTGCTGAGCTCTTAATTGGTAATGCAAATCCTTCAGGAAAATTACCCATCACCTTCCCAAGGGCAGTTGGCCAAATTCCAATGTACCACTCCCATAAAAATACAGGAAGACCTGCCAATGAATCTAATTGGGTGCCAATTGACAAAATTCCCGTTGAAGCTTGGCAGACTTCTTTGGGGAATACCTCACATTATTTAGATGAAGGTTTTACACCACTTTTTCCATTTGGTTATGGCTTATCTTATTCATCTTTTAAGTATAAAAATTTACGAATTAACAAAAATAAAATGACCACCTCTAAGTCGATCCTTGCAGAAGTAGATATAACGAATACTGGAAAATATGATGGAAAGGAAATCGTACAACTCTATATCCAAGATTTATTTGGATCTGTTACCCGTCCAATAAAGGAGTTAAAAGGTTTTCAAAAAATTGAATTAAAAGCAGGGGGAACTCGGACAGTTCAATTTGAGATTTCAGCTAAGGATTTGAATTTTTACAATGCAGATTTAGAATTTATGACAGAGACAGGAGATTTTAAACTGTGGATTGGAACGCATGCTGCTAGTCAGGATTTTGTGGAATTTGAAGTAGTGGATAATGCTGAGTAAAATAGAGGTTGAGGGAAGTGTATTTGTTGTTCAGATGGATCAGTTAGACAGAAGATAAATTTAAATTACTTATAAGAATAAGTAACTCGATTGTATCGAACTATTGAAGAAAAACGTTTTCAGAGCTATAAGAAATATTTGTTACTCATTATTTTCACATATCTTAGCAGCTAAACGTTATAGTAGAAATCCGTATCACAGTAGGAAATAAAGTAGAATCAAACAAATTGGATACTTCAGCCCTAGGTGAGACATGAATTCTGGCTAAAAGTTTGCTTTACGTAAAGGTGAATTAGTTACAATGCAGTTTTAAATAACTACAATCCATAAAAACACACAAAATGCGCTCTTTAACCTATCTTTTTGTATTCGCACTAGTTGGTTTATTCCTGTTGTCTTCTTGTAAAGACGAGTCGACCTTTGAAGATCCGATTATTGACGAAACACAACAGTATTTTCCGATTGGCCTTGGGAAGTCCATTACCTATCAGGTAGATTCTATCATTTATGATCCAACTGAGAATAGTGTCGTTGTGGATACCAGCCGGGTCTATATCCGTGAAGTGATGGTAGACACATTTAGAGATGAAGTAGGGGCACTGATTTATCGAGTTGAGCGCTATCAGGCTTATGATTCTAATTTTGATTGGGAAATCAAAGATGTGTGGTCGGCTTCAATCAGTACTACAAGAGCAGAGCGTTTTGAAGAAAATCTAAAGTTTGTCAAAATGGTATTCCCGGTCAAGGACGGAGATATTTGGGATGGCAATGTTTTTATTGATGAAACGGCTATCTTTTCTGTGGCAGGAGAGAGTATAGAAATTTTTAAGAGCTGGTTCTACGAAGTGATTTCTACGGATGAGCCAGAAGAAATCGGTGGTTTCTCTTTTGATAATGTAGTTACTATTTCACAGGCTGATGAAGAAAATTTAATTGAGCGTCGTTACTCTGTAGAGAAATATGCAAAAGGTGTTGGTTTGGTTTATCGAGAAATGGAGATTTACGATACGCAAGAAATTGATGAATCGATTCCATGGGTTGATAAGGTGGATAAGGGGTTTAGATTAGTGATGATGGTGATTGACTATGATTAAATTGGCTATTGGCTATTGGCTAGATAGCTAATAGCCAACAGCCATCCCTCAAACCCAATCAACTCCCTTCCGCAAATAATCCAAGGTCTTACGCTCCGCAGTACCTTCCTCCGGCTGATGGTTGTACACCCAGTTCGCAGTAGGAGGCATACTCATCAAAATGGACTCCGTACGACCATCTGTATCCAAACCAAACTTAGTTCCTCTATCCCAAACTAAATTAAATTCCACATATCGTCCACGTCGAATATACTGCCATTCTTTTTCCTTTTCAGTAAATGACCTGTCAATATTGTGAGCGACTTGCTCTTTGTAAATGGGAACAAACGAATTCCCAATCTCTTTTACAAAATCAAAGCGACTCTTTCTTGTAAACCCATCTTCCTCACCTAAGCGATCAAAGAAAATACCACCAATTCCTCGCGTCTCTTTTCTATGCCGAACATAAAAATAATCGTCTGCCCATTTTTTGAATTTTAGATAGTAATCAGGATGATGGGCATCACAAGAATCTTTCAACTTTTGATGAAAGAGTTTTGAATCTTCGGGATTGACGTAATGAGGGGTCAAATCAATTCCACCACCAAACCACCAAAGTCCACTGCTCGTTTCAAAGAAGCGTACATTCATATGAATGATCGGGACAAAGGGCGAATGAGGATGCAAAACAATCGAAACTCCAGTTGCAAAAAATTGCTTATCCGGAATCTTCAGGGCTGCTACAATATTGTCTGGCAACTCACCATGTACCGCCGAGAAGTTGACACCACCTCGCTCAATTAGATCTCCTTGGATCAATCGAGTTCGTCCACCACCTCCGCCAGGGCGTTCCCATTTATCTTCTTGGAATTTGCCTTTACCATCGAGTGTTTCCAGCTCATGGCAAATATTATCTTGCAGTCCTTGGAACCAGGATGCAATATTTTCTTTTGTCATTGTATTAGAGTTTTGTAGAGAAAGGAAGGAACACCGAACTTGGAAGTCTGAAAACCGAAGTTTCGCGCGGTCGTGTATCCGCCATATAGGAAAACTTCGGACTTCGGCCTTCCGTCCTAGCGGGGCAAGCCTCTTCCGTCTCTATCCTTTCAAAGCCGCTACCGCAGCAGCTACTACTTTCTTCGAATTCCCTACATAATAATGCGCATCAATAACAACCACAGGTCGCTTCAAAAAAGTATATTCTTTCAAAATCCACGAACGATAATCTTTCTCAGTTAAAGTTTGTTCATTCAAACCAAGCCCACGATACTTCATCGCGCGACGACTAAAAAGTGCTTCATACGAACCTTCCTGCTTAGCCATTTTATCTAGTTCCTTAGCGGAAACATTTTTTTCTTTGATGTTTTGCAACTCAAAACCTTCGCCATCATTCAGCTCGCCAATGATGCGCTGGCAAGTATTGCAACTTGAGAGGTGGTATATTTTGTTCATAATATGTTTTTGTTTCAAAACATAAGATTAGAGAATTAGTTTTGCTTCGCCAAATGTGCTGGGAGGTTTTACAGAAAAATTGCACTAATTGACCTTTTGGAGTAGCCTTCTATCCCTGCTAGTGGGCAAACATGTCTAAATCAAAAAAATCAAACAAATTTACACATCAATACCAAGTCAACAAATTCACCATCATCCAACTTAATCTCTCTCCGCTTCCGTCCTTCCTCCATAAACCCAAGGTTCTTATAAAGATGAATTGCGTGACTATTATTGATGAATACGCCAAGGGAAATCTTTTTAATCAAATCATTTTTCTCCGCCCAATCAATGAGACATTCAAGTAATAGGGTACCAACGCCCATATTGTGAAAATCGGGATGAACGCCCATCGATAGTTCTCCAGTATGCGCATTTCTTCGACGTTTTCCGTTGGAAAAATTTAGCATGCCGACTAGCTTTTCGTCTTGCTCAGCAAGGATGTAAATATAGCCGGGTTTATTGCTATACTCTTCAATTACTTTCAGCTCATCAGCTTCTGTGAGGGTGAATTCGTCAGCAGAAGTTAGCGTGTACTCGGACTTTTTAAAGATGGAAAGTGCCAACTCTTGCATAGGCGTAGCATCAGATGGAGTAGCGACTCTTAGCAGAATAGAAGACTCGTCTTTTATTGTATAGCTTTGATTTAGTGTAGTTGATAGCATTTCTAGTGTCTTATTGATTCAAAGTTATAAAACTTTGTGGGGAAACATAATGATCTAATGTTAATTCTCTAAAAGCTTAGATTCTGAATATTTAATTTTGAGAGAAGAAGAGACCGGATTAAAGTATAGGAAGCAAGAAATGCAGGAATCGTACCATTTAGATTGAACACCTGCTTATTTTTCAAAATAATCAGTAGAAAGCATCTGCAAGTAAACCTGTTCAGGTGAACTTGGAAATTCCCCATTTCGACCTTCTTGCAAAATATACTTTTGATTGCGATTATTAAAAATAGAAATCAGACTATCCGAGACAAAACCTGCACCATTGTTGAAAGAATAATAAGCAAATGAAAGTGCCTTGTTACTGAAGATATCTTTGCTGAATAGATAATGATCTTGGTTTATTTTTAACTGTTTTAGTAGGCTTGGAGCAATGTCAGTTTGAGAAACATAGCTTGTAATATTGGTACTATCTTTTGCTAAAGCACCACCTAACCAGACTAATGGAATTTTAAATTTTTCTGCTGTATAAAAAGCACTGTTGTCCAAATTCTGAATACCATGATCTGCAGTAATGATTAGCAGTGTATTGTCCCAGTTTGGTGAAGCTTTTAATTGCTCAACAAATTTGCCAAGAGATTGATCTGTATAGTGAGCGGAATTAGCAAATTTATGGTCAGCGTCATTACCTGGAAAAACAGTTTCCATCGGAACTTCAAAAGGTTCATGACTACTAAGGCTTAGTAGTATATGGAAGAATGGGGAATTTCCTGTTGGTAATTCCGCTATTAATTTTTCAAAAACCAGATGGTCATGCGCCCCCCATTTTGCATTGTAATCGCTGTTGTCAAAATTTTGTTTATCAATGATTTTATCTATCTCACTCAGCAGTAAATAAGATTTTTGATTAGCAAAATTTATGTCACCTCCGTAATAAAATTTGGATTGGTACCCCGCTTGTTTTAAGTCGCGAATTAACGAGGGTAGTTTTCTCGCCTTTTGTTGATAATTTATGATGGAACTACGTGGCATGGCAGGGTAGGCGCTTAGCGTAGCTACCAAGCCTTTATCTGTTCGTGAACCGCTGGCGTAGCAATTGGAAAAATAAATTCCTTCTCGTATGAGCTGATTCAAATTGGGAGTGATAACTTTATTGTCTAACTTTCGATCCACCAATTTTGCTGTAAAGCTTTCTAAAATCAGCAACACGATATTTGGTTTGGCCACGTTTAACATGGGCGTAAAAGTGCTGTCTTTTGGATAGAAGCGTTTGAACTTTTTCTGTGCTTCATCACTAGGCATGAACTGATAGCGCTCTTGCAATTTGTTCATCTCAGACCAAGAGTAAATGACATTCCATGGAACATTGATGGTCGCCTGATTGGCAAAGGCATTATTGCTAAAGAAAACATGACTAAAATTAAGAGGTGTAAGCCCAATGCCACCACGAATAGGGAAAATAAGACTTGCACCCAAAACTAAAAACACGAATGCTTGTACTATGAAATTCTTTTGCTTAAAAACTAATTTTGGCTCGAGCCAATAACGATAAATTTTTATAAAAATCCACCAAAGAAAAAGAGTCAATGTTAGGTTTGCAATGAGTTGAATTGGTGGTGCAAAGTTGACTACTTCACCCGGGTTTTTCAAATAATGAAAAGGTGTACTGTCTAATCGAAAACCCCATTGCTTATACAAGAAAAGATCAGAAATACTAAGACCAGCGAGCAGTAAATAAATGACTTGGGTATAAACCCTTAGGAAAATTTTACTCCAATTGTATTTGGAAAAACTTTGAAACAAAAGAACCAAACTTGGAATGATCAATAAATAACCAGTCGTGGATAAATCCAACTTTAATCCTTGCGTAAATATGTTGATTTTTTGGCTCAAGCCAACAACAGATTGCAAGTTCTCAAAGTATACCAATACAAAGACTAAGCGACTGAATTGAAAAAAAAGCAGTAGCAAAAAACCATAGAGCAGCCAGTACTGAAATTTATTTTTCATAGTAAAAGCTAATCAATTACAAGTCTCTTTTGGTGAGTAAATAATAAGAAGCCACAAGCATCAAAATGATATAGACGGCTGCCGTTATACTCGCTTCTATTGGAGATAATAATAGCGAATCCTGATTGCCTTCTAGTAATGAACTGGCTTGATTTGCAAAAGGTATTGGAGCCAAATCTTCTACCGAATTCATCGGATAAAAATTAATGCCCTTACTACCGAAAAAGCTGGAATGAATACCATAGCGAAACATAGATTCAAGCACCATAACATAAAGTAGATACAGGAATAATGCAAAGCCTGTTCGCTTCAAAAGTAAACCAACTAAGAAGGCAAAAGTCATGTAACCCATGCACATCAAAAAGTAACGAGGGATATAGTCAATGTTCTGAAAAACTTTGCTCATGTAAAGCGTATCCGTATGGAGAAATCCGATTAGGCCACAACAAAGTATATAGTACAGTGTAGCTCCGAGGCTAACGAAAACAATCAAACTCAGTTTTGATAAAAAGAATTGTTGACGTGTAACACCAGTGATGATATTTTGGCGTAGTGTTTTGTTGGCATACTCAGACGTAATTGCTAAGACACCGATGAAACCCAGAAAAAAGAAAACCAACCAATTACCTACGTAACCTAAGAAAATCCAAATATTTGGGAACATTAGAAAAGACTTAAAACTGATAATCTCTTCCGGTGGTTTAGGAACTACTTTTGATAAAAAGAAAATGGCAGGAAGTAGCAGCAGATATAAGAATACCAATACTCTGAAAATTGTGAATTTTCTAAATTTCTTCCACTCTAAAATTAGTAAGTTTAGCATAGTTTTCTACTTGACGTTGTATCAGTTTCTAGATGTGATTGCTAAGAATTCTTCTTCCAGTTTTACTTTCCGTTCGAAGAGATGAGTGAGCGTGATGTCGTTTTGAAATGCCAATTGGTTGAGGTGCCCACCATGAAATCCATCTTCCAGTTGAGCCAGTAGTAGCCCATCTCGTTCAGTAATATTCTGAATCATATTTGAGTTAGCGAAAACTGCTTTAAGTTTCTCATTATTATCACTATTGAGTTCTACAGTGAGCGCTCTTGATATGATAGATCCGATGGGACCTTCAGCAAGTAGTTTTCCGTTTTTTATGATCGCAATGTCGGTACACACTTTTTCAATTTCAGCGAGAATATGGCTAGACATAAAGATTGTTTTTCCTTGTCCAGCAATTCGTTGAATCACGTTTCGAATTTCTGCGATACCTTGAGGGTCAAGACCATTTGCAGGTTCGTCATAGATCAAGACTTTGGGATCACCAATCAAACTCGCCGCTATAGCGAGACGTTGCTTCATTCCTAAAGAGTAGTTATTAAATGTAGATTTTTTTCGATCTGCAAGATGGACCAACTCGAGTATTTCATCAATTTGTTTGTTGTCCACCCCTTTAATGTGTGCAATGATGTCGAGGTTATCAACTGCATCGAGGTAAGGATAAAAGTTGGGCGTTTCTAAAAGCGCTCCTAC
>CAKZUK010000020.1 GCA_937921775.1 uncultured Saprospiraceae bacterium | reverse complement strand
GTTCAAAAAAATACGATAGAAGGTTCTCATCAAAACTCCAAAAGAAATAACAATAAAAAACAGAACGGAGCTTGGCCAAGCCAACTTTTTTCCGCTTTTTTGCGGAGTAATGAAGAACAGTAAATACTCTCCAAGATATTTGTTTTTTTTAGGCTTAGCGGCTTTGCTCATCGTGGTCAACTTATTGATTGCCAATGACTATGTGACGATATGGGAAGGAGCGGAGGCGAATATGTTGCTAAATGTTCAGCAATCGTTGGACGGTAGTGCTGAGGTAAGCAGCAATGGCTTTTCATTTCTTCCTGAACAAGTGGTAAAACTGGTCTACAGTTTTGTGGGGCTCAATATCTCTCAACTGCGCTATATTTCTGTTATTATATTGCTTTTTTCGTTCATTGGAATTTACCATTGGGGGCGCAAGATATTTGGAGAAGAACCAGTATTGATTAGCCTAGTAGTGTTGGGTGGAAGTTTCTTGATGAGCAGTATTTCGAAGTTGGTTGTAGCTGATGTTTGGCTTTTCGCAACACAATCCTTATATCTTATCTTTTTGGTTTTGTACATCAAACAACCGATTTTAAAATGGTTAATAGGTGTTGTGGTGATGTTGATTTTGGGACTACTGGTCAATTTACCGATGATGTTGATTTGGGGATTAGGTTTGAGTCTCTATTTTCTACTCATGCATCCCAATAAAACGACGACAAAAAATATACTTTTGAAAGGCGTATTACCTGTTAGTTTGCTTGGCGCTATGTTTTATTTTACACAAGGTGGTGGTGATAATGATGCTTTTGTTTTAGCTTATGGAAATATTAGTTATTGGAAATTTTTACTCTTTTCCTTTTTGGCTCTTTTACCATGGATGGGATTTTTGATCGCAGCTTTGCTCGATGTTTTTATGAAAATGAAATCACGGGAGGAGTTGGCAATCATTTCTCTAGGTTGGTTGATCTTTGGGTTGGCAAGTATGTCATTGGTGGTGCAGCTTTTATTTGCATATCTGATAGCAAAGCATGTGCTCAACTTTTTGAAAAAACCATATCCTTATGATGGATTGGTGAAGTCAGTGACCTTGTTCATCTTATTGCTTTCTTTTATTGGAGTGACGCTGATGTTGATAGGAGGTTGGCAACAACTGGGAGCTGAAGGTTATCCATCAGCATTAACGGTTGGTGCATTGTATTGGGGTTTTGGATTCCTTGGAGTAATGGGTTTGTTTTTGCGAGAGAAACGCTTTATACTTGGTGGCTTTGGAATGAGTGTGTTGTTGGTGACATTTGCCTTTTGGGGGAAAGTATACCCATTGGTTGAAAAGTTTAGAGACCTACCTCGTCAGCTATCCGAAGAAGTCAAAATACAGGACAAGACCGCTACACTTCCCCTAAACATGGTGATGCACACTTTACCTTCACGTAATAATTTTCAGGTTTACCTCAATGAATCCTTCCCAAATAGAAAGCAAATAACGAGTCAGCAAGACTTAGATGAATTGCTCAATTCAAAACGAACGGAAATACTGATTTACAACGACTCTCTGTCTTTGCAAATCGACAGTTCCTATCTAAAGAACTCAAAGAAAATAATTGGAAATGTAGATATCAATAGGCCTCAGACCTATTGGGTGATCAAGTTGAAGTGATGGAGTAGAGGTTGAAAGCCAGTTTAAGTCAATGATTTTCAACCTCTTAGAAGTGATTGCTAAACGTCAGAGTACATCATGTACATGATCAGCATAATGGCTATGGTCGATATCACCACAATCATGGTAATCTTTTTAGCAGCATTCTTATTCTTTTGTTCTAAAACCTGTTTCTTTCTATTTTTTCCTTTAGTGGCCATAATATTGGATTTTTAATTAAAATTGGCACGTCCTTATTGCAATAAAGACGATTTTACTTTCATGACTAATGTAAGAAAAAAAACGCTGATGTTAAAAATTTTGCTCATAAAATTCTACAATTCGATCATCTACCATTATATCCTTTGGTGTTAGCTTTTGTTTTAAAACAACTCCCTCAAGTGTTCGGCAGCGACTTAGCGCCACATAGGTTTGTCCGTGTTCGAAAGCTCCTTTCCCCATGTCGATGATCACCCGATCAAAGGTTTTTCCCTGAGATTTATGAATAGTAATGGCCCAAGCCAATTTGACAGGATATTGCTTGAATGTACCAACTACGTTTGATTCAATTTTGGTCGCATCCGCTTCGTTATTTTTGTATTTCAAGATTTCCCACTCTACTTTTTCGAGTAACAGAATTTTGGCGGTACCATCATCTTTTTGAATGGAAACTTTTACTTCATCTTCGTTGAGTTCCACTACCTTTCCGATGGTTCCGTTTACGAAGCGACGTTGTGGATCATTTTTGACAAACATAACTTGAGCACCTAGCTTGAGGCCCAAATTCAGATCGGTAGGAAAGAGGCGCGGGTTGAAATCACCCGTTACTCGTGCCGTGTAAATGAAAGGTTCTGTTTGTAAACGCCCTAATTGTCGTTGGTTGATTTCATCAGCAACCTTATTTCTAGCACTTAAAGTGATATAATAATCCTCTGCTTCAAAGTCTGGAAAATGACGAATATTCAAATCTTCTAGATCATCATAGTCAAGTTGATTGGTACGTACCGCATCAAGTAAGCGGATGAAGTGACGGGATTCTTGACGATAAGTCGTAGTCAGTTCCACATTCTCCATTTCAAATCTATTGTCTTCAAATACCTTCCCAGAGAAAAAATACGGACTCTCAAAATGGGTGCTAAAAAGTTGATATTCCTCTTTGGTAGCGACCACCGGAGGGAGTTGGAAGAGATCACCAAAAAAGACAACTTGTACACCACCGAATGGGATATTTTTATTTCGATTGATGCGTAGGAAGTAATCCATATTGTCAATCATATCAGCACGAACCATTGAAATTTCATCAATGATCAACATGTCTAGTTTTTCGTAAAGTTTGCGGTTCTTACGTCGGCGAATGTCTTCAGGGCCGATGGGTTTGCCAGGAAAGCCGAAGAAGGAGTGTATCGTTTGACCTTTAACGTTTAGTGCCGCCACACCTGTAGGAGCGAGTACCACAACTCGCTTTTTAGTGGTATCCCTAAAGAGTTTGAGTAGAGTAGATTTACCGGTACCTGCTCGCCCAGTGATGAAGATATTTTGATTGCTTTTCTCCAAAATATTCAAGGCGTATTGATATTCTTTACTGAGCGTTATTGGCTGCTTTTCGATCATAGTGGTAACTTAAGGAAAAAATTAGAATTAGAATTAGAATTTGCCATTTATCGCGGGGAGAGAGGCAGATATAAAGCTATCTTTTCTCATAATTCCTAGTCTAATCAAAAAGGCTGTAGCTCCGACATGTATCTAGCTCCTGTGCTATGAAGGCTTGGCAAGCGCCGTAAGTTTGATAAACCCACCCACGTCTAAGGTGAGATTTCCATTCAAAGGCACACGAGAATTAGGCTAAAGGGAATATTCTAATTCCCATTCTAATTCTCACGCTAATTCCTTCCTTCTCTTCGCAAAAATAAGCGTTTTGTAAAATAAAATCCCTCAAAGCCAGTAATTCCCCAAATAATAAGAGCCCTTGTTTTTATTTAATACTTAAACCTCTGGCAATCAAGGTAGAATCTTAGCGACAATTTGATATTAAAATAACATGGAAACTATAAAAAGTGCTGTTTTTTATGTTAATTTTACAGTCGAAATCTAAAACGTTCTTTTACCAAAAAAATTAAAATTCAATTGACATGAAAAA
This sequence comes from uncultured Saprospiraceae bacterium, assembly GCA_937921775.1. Lineage (GTDB taxonomy): Bacteria > Bacteroidota > Bacteroidia > Chitinophagales > Saprospiraceae > CALGLS01. Next base: position 6,660 of record CAKZUK010000020.1, on the reverse strand, counting down.
AGCCTTACTCTTTCTCAGTTTCGTTTTCTGTGCTTCATTCCTTTCTGCCCAATGCGGCGAATTATTCTTCTCAGAGTATGTAGAAGGTTATGCAAATAATAAAGCAGTAGAAATTTACAATCCTACCGACGCCGGTATTAACTTATCCGGATATTCTCTTGTACGATTTAGTAACGGTTCTACTTCTGCAAATAATCAAAAGTACATTCAATTGCCTGACGTAATGTTGGATGCTAAAGATGTATATATTGTTACTGTTGATTTGACGGATATGTCTCAATGGAACTCTCAATTTGATAAGCCAGTTTGGAATGGTACCAATGTAATCGATACGCTTTTTGACTCTGTAACTGAACTACCAATCTTGGATGGTGATGGAAACGTAGTTTTTGGCCCTCAGTATGATATGGGATCAGCTATTTTTGATCCTAACGTTTATAATGAAGAATACGACTTGCAAGCAAAGACTGATGTTTTTCTTTGCCCAGATTACGATACAAACAATACGATGTACTTCAATGGTAATGATGCTATTGCGCTTATTAAAGGTACAGATACGACTGATCCAACTCAACTAGTTGATGTAATCGGTGTAATCGGAGAAGATCCTGAATCTACTATCATGGAAGATGCTTGGGTTGATGCGGATGGATTCTGGTTGACTAAAGATAGAACTTTGGTGAGAGATGCAGATGTTGCTGGTGGCCGTAATGCTTTAGCTGATGTATTATTCCAATCAGGTGGAACTTTTGTTGGAGAAGGATGGACTTCTTATTTTAAAAATGACTTCTCTCATTTAGGAGCACACGAAAGTGTTTGTGGAGTTTCTTCAACAACTGACTTCAATGAAGTACCTTTCAATATGTTTCCTAACCCAACAGATGGTGTGGTAACTATTGAAGCAGAAGAAGGAATGTACGCACTAAGCGTTTTTAATCTTGTTGGACAAAATGTAAAAAGTGAAATTCTTGAAGGTCATGGTATCGTAAACTTAGATGTGAGCACAATGACTCCAGGTATTTACACCGTAAGTCTTACTTTCGAAGACAATAAAATTTCTATTCAGAAATTGATCGTACAGTAATATTGAATTGGAATTAGGAGCTAGGGCGTTCACTAAATTTTTAAAGTTTAGTGAACGCTATTTGCCGAACTCTTGAAGCTCAATTTTTCAATAATATAATTTCACCACAGATCATTCACTAAAGTTTTTATCAAAAATGCCATTTACATTTCGATATAAAACACAATGATCTGTGGTGAACTTGTTTGTAGCTATAGCTAAGTACTAAAGCTCATCAAGCAAAATTGCAAAGTCCTCAAGGCGCATCTATCCGCAAAACGACAACCACATCATAACACTAGGAGACGGGGGCTTATCCTCTTTCTTAATTGGCCACAATCGGCTCAAAAAAATACTCAAGACATGAAAAAACTATTTTTTCTATTCATAGGCTGTTGCCTTTTTTCTATGGCTACTATTGCACAAACAAGTGTTAGTGGTCAATTGACTGATGTAGATACGGGCGAACCACTAATTGGTGCGACGGTTTCTGCTGGTGGTGGAATAGGAACGGCTACCGATTTTGATGGACAATATACCTTAAATCTCATCAAGGGGAAGCACACGTTAGTTTTTTCTTATGTGAGTTATGAAACAAAGGAAATTGAAATGGAGGTGAACGGTGAAGAGGAGTTAGACGTAAAATTGTCTTCTGAAAACTTACTCAACGAAGTTATCGTAACGGCTGACATTGCGATTGAAAGAGAAACACCAGTAGCTTTTACTAATATCTCTACTAAAAAAATAGAAGAGGAATTAGCTGGACAGGAAATTCCAATGGTTTTGAACTCAACTCCAGGAGCTTACGCAACGCAAGCTGGTGGAGGTGACGGAGATGCTCGAATCTCTATAAGAGGTTTCGATCAGCGAAATGTAGCTGTAATGTTGGATGGTATTCCTGTCAACGACATGGAAAACGGAAGAGTGTTTTGGTCCAACTGGTTTGGATTAGATTTGGTTACGCAAACCATGCAAGTTCAAAGAGGACTTGGCGCGTCAAAATTATCTGTTCCTTCTATTGGAGGAACCATTAATATTTTGACAAAAGGAATAGATGCCAAGCGTGGTTTGAGGTTCAAGCAGGAGCTTGGTAATGATGGTTTCCTACGATCTACTTTGGGGGCAACCTCAGGACGTCTTGCCAATGGATTTGGTGTTTCTGTTGCAGCATCATACAAGCAAGGTGATGGTTGGGTAGATGGGAATTTTACAAAAGGTTATTTCTATTATCTGCGTCTTGATAAGCAGTTGGGTAATCATATGTTGAGCTTATCTGGTTTTGGTGCACCGCAGCAACATGGACAACGATCGTTTTCTGAGGAGATGGGACTTTATAATACAAAACACGCTGCTTCTTTATTTGAAGGAAGTGATGAATTATATGGCTCTTTTGTAGACCGTAATCAAGGACGAATTACTGACGAAGAGTTCAACTCGATACTCGATAAAAATAATATTTCTGAACGACGTTTATTGGATCTCAATACCAATTTTATTGACACGACTGGAGAGGAGAATTATGGAATGAGATACAACCCGCATTGGGGATACAAGGATGGTGAAGTTTTTAACACCAGAAAGAATTACTATCACAAACCTCAGTTTAGTTTGCGTCACAGCTGGGCTGTTAATGACCGAGTTTTTTGGTCTAACGTAGCCTATTTATCAATTGGTACAGGAGGTGGAACGGCACCTGATGGAGCTGGAATAGGAAGAACAGCTACGGGTGAATATGATCTTGATGGAGCAGTAGAAAGCAACCAACCAGGAGGTTTTAATCCAAATGGTTATTCCAATGTTTTTATTCGATCTAGTAATAATGATCATTTCTGGTACGGTGTTCTTTCGAGTATCAATTATAAAATGACACCAGAGCTAACTTTTTCTGGTGGAGTCGATGCAAGATCTTATAAAGGCGATCATTATCGTACCGTGTACGACTTATTTGATGGATCAGGTGTACAGAATCAAGCTGAAAATAACTTCAGAATTGATCCTGGCTCAATCCTTAAAGAAGGAGATAAAATCACCTATGACAACTCTGGCTTGGTACGCTGGGGAGGTGTCTTTGGATTATTGGAATTTAAACGAGAAAAGCTATCTGTTTTTGCGAATATCTCTACTGCCGTAACTGGTTATAGCATGATTGATTACATGAAACCAAAGGTAGTTGAATTGGGAGACACCTCTTTATTCGTAGGCTATGCAGACACTATTTCTTATGGAGGTCAGCAATATACACTTGCTTCTAATGAGGCGAAAGATCAGCAGACAGAATGGGTTAATATTCCTTCCTATACCTTTAAAGCTGGAGCGGCTTACAACATCAATAAAACACATGGCGTATTTTTCAACACGGGATATATTTCAAAAGCTCAACGATTCAACAATGTAATTAACAGTAATAGATTTGGAAATGAATTACTTATTTTTAATAATTACGATAATGAAATTATAAGAGCTGTTGAACTTGGTTACAGTTATAAAAGTTCTAAATTTTCTGCTAACCTTAATAGCTATTATACGCTTTGGGAAAACAAACCATTGAACTCTCCTCCAACTGTTGCGCTTGATGAATCTGATCCTGAATCTGATCGAATTCCTATTAATGTAAATGGAATTGATGCATTACACAAAGGAATTGAATTGGACTTTGCATTCAAACCAATGAAGCAACTGACTCTGGAAGGTTTGGTCTCTATTGGAGATTGGAAATGGACTTCTGGTGATTCAGCATTAATACAATTGCCCAATGGCAGAAGTGAGTCATTTGAATTTGATGCAACTGATGTTCATGTTGGAGATGCCGCTCAATTACAATTTGGAGGTTTGATCCGTTATGAACCTATTAAGTCGCTTTACTTTAAGTTAAACGCTACTCATTTTGCAAAAAATTATGCAAACTTTCAACCAGAAGATTTGCAAGGTGAAGATGGAGGGAGAGAGTCATGGCAAATGCCTAGCTATACTATCTTTTCATTACATAGTGGGTATTTCTTCAAAGTTCAAGATATAGGTTTTAGTATAAGAGCAAATGTTCTAAATCTATTTGATACGATTTATGTTTCTGACGCAAGAAATAATGATGACTTCAATAGTTCAACTTCAGATTTTGACGCAAAGTCAGCTTCCGTTCATTTTGGACAAGGAAGAAGATTTGTGTTATCACTACAAATGACACTTTAAAAACTCAAGCTAATCTTTATTTAAAAACTAATAAAATGACAAAATATATTTTCCCACTTTTCATCTGCCTCATTAGCAGCTTTATGCTAAATGCTCAGATAGATATCAGCGTTGCCAGAGGTATGGCTGAAGGCACTGTAGTTACCATCGAAGGTATTGCCACCAACGGTGATGAACTTGGAATCATTCGCTACGTTCAAGATGCAACGGGAGGAATCCCTGCTTATCCTGGAATGGGATCAGCTCCTAACTTTCCTGAAAGTGTATCACGTGGTGACTTAGTTCAAATTACAGGTGAGTTAAAATCATTTAATGGACTTTTGGAAGTTGACCCTATTACATCTTATACGGTAATCTCAAGCAATAACACATTGCCAGATCCATTAATGGTGACACCTAGTGGAGTCAGTGAAGCGAACGAAGGGAAACTGGTTCGTGTTGAAAACGTAACTTTTGACGATGGTGGAGGAACCTTCTCTGTTGGAAATTACACCTTTACAGAAAATGGAGGTGGACAGTCTGCTGAAATTTATGTGCGTTCAGGTTCGCCTTTCATCGGTATGCCAATCACACAAGCTGGTGTTAATATAACGGGTATAACGTCAGAATTTAGTGGTACGCATCAAGTATTGTTGCGTGATGAAAATGATTTGGTTATTATTGATGATTTTTATATTTCAGCTTCTCCAAAGCAAACTGGAATTACAACTAACAGTATTACTGTTGACTGGTCAACAAACGATCTGGGCTCTTCAAACGTACGTTACGGAACGACCATTGATATGCCAAACGAAATTACCAATTCTAATTCAGCTACTGATCACTCTATTGAAATTACAGGATTAGATGCCGCTGAATTTTACTACATTCAAGCTTTTTCTGACAATGGTACAACTACCGTAAACTCAGTCCCGGCTTTGTTTAGTACCGCTTCTAATTCATCAGGTACTGTTCGTGTTTATTTCAACAATGATGTGGACAATACTTTTTCAGATGGATCATTTCCAACCAATGTCACTGGAGGTGCGATAGAAACTGCAATCATCAACCGCATTAACGCTGCTACAACTTCTATTGATTGTTCAGTTTACAATATTAATCGCGAAACTATTGTTACAGCTTTGGCGAATGCTCATAACAATGGAGTAGTGGTACGATACGTCACTGATAATGAAACGAATAATATAGCTTTAGGTAATCCAACACCACCTTTTCCAGTGGTTGAAGGAAATATTGATGGTTTGATGCACAACAAGTTTTTTGTTATTGATGCTGAATCACAAAATGACGCTTGGGTGATTATGGGGTCTACAAATATGACGGCCAACAATATTGCAGAAGATTACAATAACCTTGTCGTAATTCAAGATCAGGCTTTAGCAAAAGCTTATACTTTAGAATTCGAAGAAATGTGGGGATCGGATGGAGATGAACCGAACTACTTCAACATCAAATTTGGTGCAGACAAAACAAATAATACGCCGCACCTTTTTAGTATTAATGGTCGAATGGTAGAATCTTATTTCTCCCCGACAGACAATACTGGTTTGGCCATCGTAAACGCAGTTGAATCTGCGGATACAGACCTTCAGTTTGCTGTTTTGTCTTTTACTTATAATGAATTGGGAGCTGCAGTTTTGAGTGAACATAATTCACCTACAGTAGTTCGCGGTATCATGGAAAGCATCAATGATCAGGGATCTGAGTTTCAATTTTTGCAAAGTAGTGGCGTGAATATTTTACAAGATGTCAACACCTCTTTTGACATGCACCACAAATATGCTATTATTGATGCGACCAACACTGCTTCTGATCCAAAAGTTGTAACAGGTTCACACAACTGGTCTGGTGGTGCTGATACACGAAATGATGAAAACACTTTGATCTTTCATGATGCAAGCATCGCCAATATTTTCCTACAGGAATTTGAAGCAAGATGGTGTGAGGCTACTAATGGTGAAAACTGTGTAACTGCTATCGAGGAGTTAAACGAAATTGCTGGTTTTGAAGCGATCTTAACACCAAACCCTGCCGTTGATTACACTACAATCAACATGACAATGGAAGCGGCAAACGATGTAGTTATAAGCCTTTGGAGTATCAATGGTAGAATGCTTCAGTCAACTATTTTGAATGAGGTACAGGGCGAGCAAACGGAAACATTAATGTTGAATGGTTTGCCTTCAGGTATGTACTTTGTTACTTTCCAAGTGGAAGGGCAGGTGGCTGTTCGTCAGTTGGAGCTTATTCGCTAGGACTCGAAGGCTCGTCTGGTGAGGATGGACATGGATGGAATGGATAAGGGACGGATTTTTTCACGAGGAGTGTAGACCTTCTAGGTCTCGCCGCGTTAAAAGAAAAAATCCGTTTTAATCGGTTCCATCCCTGTTTGATTCTGGCCTCAAGCCAGG
>CAKZUK010000019.1 GCA_937921775.1 uncultured Saprospiraceae bacterium | reverse complement strand
CTTGCCTAATAAATCAGGACGAACTTATTTGATTAAGATTCCTAAGAAATAGAATAACAATTTAAGCAACTTCAAACATGAGTCATCCCATAAGTAGACTGTTTACGTAACAGAATCAAACCACCCGCTTTGTTCAAATTTTTTTTCAAAGAACAGACCGAGTAAAGCCATGGAGATGGCCGCTCTCAATCGGTAAATCGGTATCGCAGCTTTGCGGTACCGATTTCCTGTTCTATGACACCAGGTTGATAATATTTGTTTTGTCCAAGGCTTCCAATTGTTCAGCATTCGGAGAAGAAAATCATAGACAAGAGAAACGATTGCTAAAAGCTTCAAAGTTCTTTCAAAGAACCACAGCCTCGGACTTTCCATTCCAAGTTCTGATTTACAACATCGAAACGACTGCTCAATTTCCCAACGATGGATATAAGAAAAACACATTTCCCAAGCCGTGTGTTTATCAAGAATAGGTATACTGGTTATTAAATAAATAGGTGGGTTACAATTATTTTTATCTCGAATAATGATCAGATATAGTTGATTGTCAGGGAATTCTGGATGTTTTACTGGTGCCCACGCAATAGATATGCGTTTCATCTTTTTTCGCTCTTTGTCTTTTACCAGTTTATTATCTTTTCCCTTGTAAGACCTTGCGATGTGGTATATCTTTTTTAACTCACCATGTTCATTGAGAAAAATATGATTACTTTTCCAACGGATGAGAAAGTTTTGTTCAAATTGGATCAACCACTCCAACATATTTGCATTCGCATAACCTCTATCAAAAACGTGCAACGCAATTGTACCAATCTGTTCTTGGATTTTTCTCAACATTCGAAAAACTATATTAGTCGCATGTTCTTTGTGTTTTCCTCGACTTGTCCACCAAGTCATATTGAACACAGAGGGAACTTCTCCCAGACCAGATAACATCACACCTGTCCATTTATAACCTGTTGTATAAACTCTTTTTCCTGGAGGATTAAAAAATCCAGGCCTAATTCTGGTCAACCTTTGCGCCTTACGACTAAAGACACTACAAAGTCCTCCCAAAAATGAACTTTCCGATTTTTCTATACAACTTTCGTCCCATAACAACAATGGTCTTTTTAAATCTAAACTTAATTGTTCTATTCTTTGTTTGCCTCTGTTGAAGAAAAAATCATCTATACTTTTATGCGTCCATTTTTTACAACTAAGTAAATGACTAATCCTTTTGGTTCCTGCTGGAGCAGAAGCAAAGCCAGTTAGGAATCCTCCTAACTCACTCAATAACAAGCCCATAGGCCTATCTCGAAAAGTTAGAATTGCTATAAATAAATTGTAAAAGGTTCGTACGTATCGAGCATCTATTTTTTTAGATAACTCTTTTTGAAGTGGTGATAAGTATTTATCGGATTGGAATAATAAGAATTCCCCTGACTTTTGTCTAATTGGTTGGTTCTCCCTATTTTGCAACATGTTTTTAAACATAAAGACCTCCTGTGTTTTGATTGTGTGAGAATAATCAAATATACACAGGAGGTTCTTTTTTTTCAAAACTTTACGTGAGTATCTTACTTATGGGATGACTCATGTTTGAAAATCGAAGAGATCAAATGAAAACAACATCTATGTTAACCAACATTCAAAGAGCCTTAATTTTAGCACTGAGCTCCAGTCTTCTATTTTGTTTTGAGGGTATGACTCAAAACTCCCCAAAGCAAGACAGCCTCCTAAAGGTATATCAAACACAAGAGGGTTTGGAGAGGGCTAAAACACTTCAGGGTTTATTTGATGCCTTTAAGTACAGTGATGAAATTCAAGCAGAAGTCTTTGCAAAAGAAGGGCTTGAGTTGGCTGAGTCGTTGAAGGATTCTGTATTGTGGTCAGGATCCTTGTATCAGATGGGAACCATAAATAAAATTAGGGATCAATTGGATACATCTCTTTACTATTTTAGGAAAGCGATTGATATCAGTTCAAAATGCGGGGACGAATGGGTGTATAATAGTGGACACCTTGGCTTGTCAGATGTTTACAGATTGTTAGGAGACTATGACGAAGCGATTGAAGCTTTGACTATTCCACTAGAAAAAAGTCGTGCATCTGAAGACTATCTTACACAATCCAACGTCCTCAATTTTATGAGTAGTATATACCGGAATAAGGGTAACTATACGATTGCTTATATGAAGGCCATAGAATCGATAAAACTATTGGAAGCTTTGCCGAATCAAGAAATCCTAATAGCGGATGCTTATAAGAGCATTGGTGAAATAGAATTTCATCGAGATAATTTTGAAGCGGCAGTCCTGTATTATAAAAAAGCCTTGACTACCTATAAGGAGAAAGAAGACTGGCAATTCTACGGGATGACATTAAATAGAATTGCCAATTCATTGGTTTCTAATTTAAATTATGAAGAAGCAATGGATTATACCTTGCAAGCTGCCAAAATGGCTAAGGAGAAAAAATTTGATTCAATTTATAATATGAGTCAATATTATTTGGGAGCGATTAGATTGAAGACGGGAGACTATGAAAAAGCTGAAGAAATCCTATCAAAATGTTTAACAATTAGTAGAAGTTCTAAAAACATCAATCGAATACATACTACATTGCTATTGTTGGGTGATTGTGCAACGGAGTTAAATGAGTTTGATAAAGCGGAAAAAATATATAACGAAGGCTTATTGATTGCGGACACGATCAAAGCTCCAAGAGAGACACAAGAATTTATTTACCAGAGAGCACAATTGTATGCGAAGAAGGGACAATATAAAAAAGCATTTCAAGATCAAAGGGTCTTTGGTGAAATAAAGGATAGTCTTGAAGAAGTGAATAGCGCTCAGATAATCGAAGAATTGCGGATCGTTTATGAAACGGAAAAGAAAGAGCAAAAGATTTCGCTACAACAGAAAGACATTGAACTATTAAAAGCCAAAGAAGAAATTTCAAAAAACAGACAAATTCTAATTGTTTTTGGTAGTGTAATACTATTGTTGTTGGCGGCGTCTTTAATATATGCCTTGATTCAAAAACAACGACAAGACAAAATATTGAAAGACAAGTTGGATGCCTCCATAGCATTTAAAGAAAAAGAACTAACCAGTCATGCACTGCACCTGGCACATAAAAATGAAGTACTAATTGGTTTGAAAAATCAAATTAGTTTAATCGTAAAAGAAGGTGATCCGCACATCAATTATCAACGAATTCTAAATAACATCGATATGGAATTCAATAACGATGATAGTTGGGGGCAATTCATTAGCTACTTTGAAGAAGTCCACAAAGACTTTAGTGCCAAAGCACTAAAGGACTTTCCAACTTTGACTCCAAACGATCTTAAACTAATGGCATTGCTAAAAATGAATTTGTCTTCCAAAGAGATCGCCAACATGCTCAACATCTCTTTGGAGGGTATCAAAAAAGCAAGGTACCGACTTAGAAAAAAATTAAAATTGAATACGGAAGATTCCTTACAGCAGGTGTTGTTGGAATATTAGTTTTCTTGCTAATTATTCTATTCTTTTAGAGTAAGCTGCGTAGCTGCGGCAGAACAATATTAAATTGTCAGAAGTAGAAATTATGTCGCAGCTACGCAGTTTATTTTACCGTAGTCAAACTACTAAAGGCGAACAATTACTTTTCAATGAAAAACCAAGATTATTATTCAGACCCATTCTTGCTAAAGCTATAAGACACCTTATACAAAGTTTTAAAAAGAGTACACCTCAGAAAACGCATCTTCGCCTTCAATAAAATAAACAAATGACTTCCCATCCAAAGAAAAGTATAAGGTGGAATGCTGACCGTCCGGTCTTTTATATAAAACTGCTGCACCTATACTCTCAAAGGGGACCACATTATTAGTTGGAGGACATCCAGATGCTGGGTAGTTGGTGATATTGCTGATGTCAAATATGGGGCCGTTGACCAAGCCATCTACCTTATAGTTGACCAGACTCGTGCCATCCTGATCTAGCAATAGATGTTGATCTAGGATGACCTCTATCCCATTTAGGCATCCCATATAATGATTGCTGATACTAGCACCGATATCTTGCAACTTGAATGTACCATCTTCACCCCAATTTTCTACAACATCCCTCTGGCTTCTATAATCACTAAAATAGAAGTCGGGATTATCCCAATTGGCTTGCGCATAAAGGTCTCCATTGATCGTACATTTCATATAACGATTTCCAAAGTCATAAATTAAAAATAGATCATTAGGCTTAGATCTTTGTAAAATAATACCTGTCTCCACGGTAGGCACGCCTATCGATCTGAAAGGACCGTCAGCATCATTGAAGTCCCATTCTCTTTGAACTTTGCTGTTTTGGTACCAAGCATATCGATCAGATTGTAAACTTATTAAGATCAATATTTCGTCACTCAGGGCGATGATCCCACCAATGCCTACTCCGTCAAATACAGTGGCAAAATCTGCGAATTCACTGGGTAGGCCATTATTATTAGATGAATCGTCCTTAGAGCAATTCGTAAACAGGAGGGTAGCTAGAACTAGTAATACATAGACTCTCATAAAAATCAGTTTAATGAAAAATTAAGTAATAAACAATGATAGGAACAATAGTCGCTGGATGCTATTCTAGAGGGTGGACAAAGAGTGGACACTAGGTAAAATGTAGAGATTATTATCTTAAATCGCTTTGAACAAGCTTTTATATTTAGACCGATTTCTGAATACTAAATTTATGTTACAGAGTACTAAATTTTGATTGGATCGAAGAAAACGAAATGCTGTTAGCAATGCAGGAGAAGCAGAAAGGGAATATCACAGCACTTTAAAATTTGTCGAAGAACTGTTTTTTTAGAAAAAAATAGAAAAACTATTCACCTGTAAATCAGTTAGTTATGGAGTTGTCCACCCTTTGTCCACGCACTATTCTTTCATTTTTGTGCCAACAGACATAGTATTGCTGAGTATTCATAATTCTATAACATTAAATCAATTGATCAATGAAAAAACTTACGGTTCTAATAGGCCTTCTATTTATCCTGTCTCACTGTGGCAAAAATAAAATGCTCTCCTACAATGACCTACTCAATGATTCTGGAGCGTTTGGAGATATAAATTATTCAACAGAAGTGACACCATTGGGTGAAACGGAAAGCCAGGTAGGTGATGAAATCTGGACCTGCGTTTCCGAACACATATCTATACAAGATGCACTAGGTGGTGATAATGGTTTTTCCTTGTTTAGCCCAAATGCCAATGTCGTTTATCCCGGAAATTTGATACAAGGTGCTTCGCTTTACAAAGCAAGTCCAGATGAAATTTTGGCAGACCGTGCAGGAGGTGATATCACCATTTCGATATTGGACGGCAATGATGTCAGTTCTGTATATGTAGATGAGATCTCTTTAGGATCTGTGACGACAGCAGCAAATCAGATTTTAGCAGGAAAAGATGAGAACTCTGTTATTCCTGCTAATTTTCAATTTAATAAATCCATTATACAAAGTGAAGAAGAGTTCGCTTATAAAATAAAGGCAGATTATACTAATGCCTGGGGTTCTGTTTCAGGTCGTTTGTCTTTTTCAAGTAATACGACCTATAGTCGAATGATGGTTACTTTAGATCAAACTTTTTATACCTTATCCTTTTCTGCGCCAACAAAACCGGAAGACTTTTTTCACGAAGATGCTGACCCTGAAGATTTGGAGCGTTTTACTGGACCGGGCAACCCGCCTTGTTATCTATCATCTGTGAATTATGGTAGAATATTTTATATGCTAATCGAATCATCTTCAAGTGAAGCTGAATTAAAAACAGCCGTGGAGGGTTCTTTTGAAACCTTGACGCAAAGCGGCGGGGGAGAATTTGAATCGGATTATTTTGAATCTATTGAAGAAGTAAACATAAAAATATTTGCCTTAGGTGGTGATGCCGCTGTTACGATTGAAGCTGGTGGATTGACAAAAAATAACTTAGGAGATCTAACTGAAATTCTTCAAAGATCGACCGACATACGAGCAGCAGTCCCTGTCTCTTATAAAGTACAATCTGTAAAAACGAATCAAGTGGTGGCTGTGCAACTGGCTACTGATTACGAAAGAAAAACATGCCTAGTAACTAGTGCCTTACCAGCACCTCCTGCCACTGCACATTGGACGGGCGTGTATGATTTGTTGGGTGGGCCAATATGCGCCATGGTGCGGTTGGATGCTGTTGAAGTGTTTGACAATGCAGATTTACCAATGATGTTTGTAGATAGTACTGGTTATCGTTGTGTCTTAGATTATCAAGGAATCCTTTCAGGACCATATGATCACCCATTAGATTTAATTCAACAAAATAATTTAGGAACCTTGAATGAATTTCCACTCGTAGGTATAGGCGCAGGTGGTACATTCATGATGCCTGATGGGAATGGGGGAACCTACAAGGAGCATATTTGGATTAATAAATTAGGTAATCGGCATATGTCCGGATGGCTCACCGGTAATAACCCAACGGTTAACACAGGCTTAGTTGGAAACTACGAATTGATTAGCCATTTTGAAACAGAAGGTATATCTGCGATATGCGACTATTTCCCATTTGGAACTATTACGATCAATACTGCAGGAACCAGACAGTTTTTAGATCCATACATCGATATTGCGACTTCAGAAGAAGGCTCAACGAATATCTTTACCGGAGGTCCGGATTCAAATAAATTCCCTGAAGGTATAGGTGCCATTACTCGTCTGGATGACTTAGTTTTTGCTACAGTTGATAAGGCGGGGAGAAGATATATGGTGGTCGATTGGGAAGACAGTGACAACATAAAATATTTTGGACCTTTTAAATTATAAGTTTTTATAGTTAGTTCAAAGGCTGTTCAGTTGTGAGTAATGCGACTTGCTTGTTGCGTGTTACTGACAGCTGAACAGTTATGTCCTTACATCGGAATTGGTATTTTACTTCAATGGAGCTTAGGTGATTCGTTGGGGTTTTTGTTATATTTGGTGACTGAGAGTGGATCTCATTATTAAGTGCTAAGTCAAACTACTTAGCTAATTAAATAAAAAAATGAATTTTAGTTTTACCAATTGATGTATTCAAAGTCAGAAGGAAATTTTGAAAGAGCAAATGATTCAAAACGCGCGGCTATTTACAAACTAAATACCCTTGCTCAGGGGGAATACTTTAAGCAATTTGCAAAAAATAAAAGACAATGAATCTTTCCAAATTCAATTTCAACAACAAAAAATTCTCCTTAATCGAAAACACCGACAAAGGAAAAGTAACAGGCGATACCATCTTCGAATATAAACAAGATGGCAAATTAGTAACCGCCGACTACCAAGGTGGGACCATTACTTATGGGAAAATAATCGCAAAAATTGAAAAAGATAAACTAAACATGTTATACCAATGCATGACCACAGAAGGTGAGCTCAAAGCAGGAAAAGCTATAGCCAAGATAAAAATTGATCCTGATGGCAAGATAAGATTATCGCTTGATTGGGAATGGATAGGCGGTGGAGTAGGGAAGGGACGATCGGAGTATTTGGAAAATTGAGTTTGACTTTCACGGGATGATCCCAATTAATTAAAGTAGTTTTGAGTCATACTAATAAAAAAATGAACAAGAAAAAGCAGTACATAACAGAAGGTGAAGGTTTACCAAAGAAAAAGATGATGTGGTGTTTATTGATATTGCGTTTAATGATTTGAACGATCTCCCTACAATAAATCAGTTGCACATCGAATTGTTTCCAGAAGGTAAACGACCTGCGCGAACTATATATCAAGCGGAAGCTTTGCCGTTTGGAGGGAAAGTTAAGATTACGGGGACGGCGGTGAAGAATTAGAACGCGAATACCTGCTCTTAGAATGTTCTCTTACGTTAGTAGGAAAATTGTTATTGTCATTGCATTTGTCATTGTCATTCCCCCTATCGCATATCCAAACCATCCAATTCACCAAACCGTACATAATCCGGAAATCGCAATTTTCCAGCCGCACGTACCTCCTCAAATCTTACATCCTCATTCAGCTGATAATGGCATAAAGCCTGATTGTAATATACATCTGCTTTATCGCCAAACTGCAAGGTTGAATGGGCAAAATAAACTAAGGCTTTTTGGTAATAGCCTAAGTCATAAAACAAACCACCAATCTCATAAGCCAAATCCAAAGGTTCATTAATGTTGAAATACATTTCCCAAATCTTAGTCAAGGTTTCCATTAATCGGATACGCTCTACTATAGAAATTTGAACCATTACCTGCTTAAGTCGAGGCAATAGTTTAGAAGTAAAAGTAGAATCATAATGACTTAGCTTCAGTAATGCCAATAATTCTTTTAGGTTTAATCGAGAGATGGTATTATAGGTTAGGCGCTTAATGCCATTGAAATCATCGGGCCCAAAACGATTGACGTGGTTTTCATAACTGGCTACCGTTTCTTTGTAATCTTCGGCATCGGGCATCAGTAACAAACAAACCACTGGCGAATAAAATGAAGCGGAAGAAGGGATCAGAGATTTTCCATTTTGCTTTTGACAGAATAAATTAAAAGCATGATAGTTTACCCAAATTGAGAAACTACCGTGTAAAATTAATTCTGGCGCCTCTTTGTTTTCTAGCTCTTCCAGCCTATGGAAGCCTTTGTCCATAGACAATAACATGGCACCCTGCTTTGACAAATTTTGTAAATTACTTAAACATTGAAAACCTGCCTTTGGAAAGAAAATATGAGAATCAGTAATCTGATCTTTATAATCGTCTAGAATTTCATTGTAAATAGGTTCTTCGTAAAATGGGCCTTCCACTTTTTCTTTGAAAAACTTTATTTTCATATGGTCGATTAATTCTTCTTCACTCAAGTTGTCTGGATCTTTGTCAGAATGTAGGGCAGAGAGACAGGACGAAAGTTTTTTGTTTTTAATGTAGAATAAATCGGTAGGAATGGAATCAAAAAAGTAATTGGCAATCAGGACAAGGGGCTGCTCTAGGTCTTGTGTTTTTATTTTTATTTTTGAATGGAGCAAATCTAATTCTTTACTCTCGGTTGCGTCAAAGTAGCAAACGTCTACTTTGCCTTCGTCAAAAAAAGTTTGTAACTGCGGGTGATTCAGGAAGAAAGGAAAACTAGCTTCTACAATGTCGCTAATGATATAGCAATAGGGAGGGAGCTTAATATTTAAATTTGAAGTAAGATACTCCAAGTGCTTGAGGACATGGAAGGCTAGGCGACCATGACCAGCGCCGAGTTCTAAAATGTAAACCGTTTCAGTTGTTTTGTTTTTAAAAGAAAGATCGCGTAATAATCCTAAAATTAGTTCTGCGTAGCTTTTGCCCACTTTCGAATTGCTGGTCATCTGATGCGGTACCACGTTGTCTTGCCAAGCACTAAGGCCTGCCTCCTTATAATAATCTTGATTCAATTGCCAAACACCACTCTCCGAAAACAGACAGATAGACTCTAGCTCAAAAGATGGGTTTTCCATTTTTGTTTGTTTACAAATATTGAAGAAATACATCTCTCAACTTGGTCAGCCCGTACTATAAAAGTGTCGGTAGCATAAACAAACAAAATTCGAATGTGGTACGAAAGTACAAAATAAACGGGAGTATCTTTATCTTTACAAGATTTCAACTAGTAATGATGTTGATTGATAAGGAGAATATACAAACAAAATTATAAAATAAAAATCATGAAAAAACTAATATCCTCAGGTTCAAGCTTCGAAGAAAAAATCGGATATTCAAGAGCAGTAGTGCAAGGGAACTGGGTTTTCGTTTCCGGTACCACTGGCTACAATTATGACAGCATGACGATCTCCGACGATGTAGTAGAACAAACGGAGCAATGTCTACAAAATATAGTCAAAGCGCTAGAGAAAGCTGAAGCAGCTATGTCCGATGTAGTTCGCGTCATGTACATCCTTCCTGATACTGCAGACTTTGAAGAATGCTGGCCTGTCCTTCGGAAATATTTTGGTAAGGTAAAGCCAGCCGCTACCATGATCGCTGCTGGATTGGCTGATGATAAAATGAAAATCGAAATTCAGGTAACTGCATTAAAGGCATAAAAAATAGTAAAGCACTTACTTAGTCATAAAGGCCATTGTAATACTACTTATTTCGATAATTTTGGAGCATTAGCAGAACAGCAATCTGTATCATCGGTATCAATAAATCCGTCTCCATCATCATCTATTCCATTGGTACAATTTTCAATACCAGAAAGGATCAAACCGGCATCCCAGCTATTGTCATAATTTCCTGCTGTAACAGAGAAGGTTTCTGTTTGGTTCGTAGTAGGATTAAAATCAGAGTCAGAAGTATCACTAGAACCTGTTGGACCCTGAGTCGTATAACTAACAGAGCTGGGTAAATTTAATTCTAAAAAATAATCGCCAGGATTAACTTTTGAGAATAAGAAGTAACCAGGATTATTATTGATGTCATTTGTTGTGATAAACGAATCGACTGGAGAAGATGGGCTGGCATTATCGTATAAATAAATTTGTACACCATTTATTCCTGCTAGATTGGATTCATCCTGAATGCCATTTCCATTTATGTCATGCCAGACATAATCTCCGACAGCACCATTGGTAGAATCATACAGACCTAAATCCCAACTCAAGTCAAAGGCTAAATTATCAAGCGTTACAATCGGACTTATTGCTATGTCAAATCCATTAAATGTACTGGGTATAGCATCAGAGTCAATCATGTCGTCACCACCAATATCGTTCAATGAAATTTCCATAGCAGTAGGCTTGTAGAAAACAGCGTAATAATCGCCATCATCCAAGTTTGGAAACAAATAGTATCCACCATTAGCCGTCAAGGTGAAATTGACAAGTGTGTCTGTGTTCAGATTGCTTAGTCCGTCACCATTATCTTTATATAGTTCAACTCTTACTCCATTTATTCCGGGTTCACCTAGATTTTGAATACCGTCTTGATTGCTATCTTCCCAAACAAAATCGCCAAATACATTGGTCATGATATCATCTACATCAGTACCAACTTTTACAGGCTCCGATGGCAAAGTGTATTGCCCAGTATCCGTTCGCCTTCCAATAAAACCAAAAGAATTCCATGCAATGGAATCAGCTTGAGCACCAATACTAGTAAAAACGTTTACTGGTACGCGCATGGCCCATGAGAGCCTAAAGGTATCTTGTGGAGGTAGTTGAGTACTCCCAAAGTCAAATTTCAAAGATTGAACAGTTGTTAAATCGGTTGGTGCCGAGGTTGACCAATTTGGAACCGTACATCCAACAGGACCAGTTGGGACAAAGCCTTCTGTATCTCTACAAGGATTTGCGACAAGACTGTAATAAACAGTTACTCCGGGAGGGGTGCTAACGGTACTCACCAAATTTGGTCGCCAACGAGAGTCTCTAGCCAATGGGTCAATTACACCAAGGTCGCCTACATCTGGTAAAATATCAATAATAATGATGCTATCCATAGCTATGTTTCCCAGATTTCGAATCTCTAGAATGTAATCAGTAATTCCACCTGGTACAGAGTTGGCAACATCTGGAAACTTAGTGTAAGTACTATCTAGTTGGCCTTTTACTAGTTTTTCTGATTCCAAAGAAATCAAACTACTCACACTAATATTTATACTATCAGAACAAAGTAATTCCGTTGTATTTCCATTATTGTTTAAATCAAAAATGTCCACTAGCTCATAGCTAGTACATCCAATACTTCCCTGTCCGGTGAAAGCATAACTATTGGAGAAGATATCAACACCAGCTAGTGCATCCTCTGCAATGACCGTCTTAAAAGCTATGTTAGTTTCTGATCCAACTGGAATATCAGCAGCCGATGCTCCTGTCCATAACCAAGATAAATGCGTTCTTCCCGTACCATTATAATTTGATGTTTCTGTAAAAATTGGTGGACTGGAAAGCTGGGTAGACCAGGAGGGGATATTCCAAGAGCCAGAAACATATTCTAGTTCTTCAGGTAATAAATCATAAATTTCAGGATTGACTAAAGGTATTGTCGCAGAAGGTGAGTTTTGTATAGTTAAGTTGAATTCGACCGTATCACCAGGATTAAATTTCCCATTAGCCGGTAGATTCATAATTCTTTTCCAAGGATAGGCAACTGCGTCATTCGTATTTTCAGTAATATCAAAATCTACACAATCCTCTACTAAAAGAGGGGTAGGACTGATAGAGGAAGTAGTGAATTCCATGCAGTTTGTGGTAAGCCCTACGAGTGCATCTGTGTTTACCTTAAAGTCTAATCGTACTTTATCGGACATACCAAATCCTGCAGGAACATCTCCAAAGCACCAACTAATAGAAGTAATATATTCAGGACCACCTCTAATCAATCCAAGATCATCTTCTCCATCAATAGCATTCCCTGTTGGCCCATACCTTGAGAAAGGAGATCCGGGGACTAGCTGTGGACCGTTCAAGTTGGTAGTGTAGGTGATCATTATCATACTATCTGCTCCGGTGAGCCCTCCGTAATAATATCCTCCATGCAAAAAGGACAAAATTTCTATGCCAGCCGGTATAGTATCTGTAAAACAAAAATCATCAAAAGGCTCCGTGCCGTTGATTTCGAAATCTAATTCGAAAGATCCAAATGTACCTTGGTTGAAATTAGTATGTGATACTGTTTTAACCGCAGTTACCGTAGCGTTAGGGGTAAGGAATCCATGAAGAATAGAGGAGGAAACTTCTACTTCACTTTCGCCAAGAGGAGTACCATAGGCATATCCAATATTGGTAATGGTCGTATCGATATGATAAGGTGGATCGGGAAACTGAACAGTTATCCGAGGATATTTACATTCTTGAATATCGAGATCAGCTACCGTAAATTGTATAATATTTGTAACTGGATCGTATGAGGTTACTGTACCACCAGATAATTTTGTTTCTACTAAAACTGCTCCGGCAGGTAATGTGTCTATTACATATATATTTGTAATGTTTAGTCGACCAAGATCTCCATTTCCTGTAAACCTATTATTACAAACCCTGAAGCCATAAGTGGTTAAGCCACCCACCGCACCTCCTGAAGCAATATATTTTTCGATACCGAAGTCTTCTTCAGCAAAGGCGGTTGCGTCGACAGAGGAAGATACACTGGGTGCATTATCCGCAGTCATGCTTGCCGTATTTGAAGCTACTGTTCCATTAGCTGTGGTACCGTTGGGAAATCGAACATCTATCTGTACTTCGCCCGTAGAACCTGCTGTAAGCGTATTTTGGAAAGTAAAACTTACGGTATGTGAACCACTATCATAAACTTCATTGATGGTATGTGATGAACCTGATAAACCGACAAATTCTACTTCAGGTGGTAGTGGGTCAGTAATTACAGTTCCTGTACAATTGTCAACAAGGCTGGCACAACTATATTGTAGTGTGTAAGTAAAAATTTCGCCACTACTTGGAGTAGGTGAATTTACAGATTTACTTAACTCTAAAGTGGCGACTACAGTGCTGGAAGAATTATAATTTATTGTAGACTTATCACCCAAATAGGTAAAACTGCTAAAAATAATGAAGAGAACAACAAAAAGCATAGACGTTTTATACGCCCTATGAAGATCATAGGATGAAAGCTGCTTTGTTCTAAACCGAAGTATAGATGTATTGATTTTCATTATATTGATAATAATTTTGTCCTATGCTGTTGTCTGTAGCTATCGCTACGAAATTTGTATTTGTTGATAAATATCCTCTCATTGAGTCTATCCAAGCATCTGGACAGAATTAGTTTTACGGTATTAAGATTCACCTAGCAGAGAGCTTCGCTTTTGGGCGATAACTTTAAAGAACTTCAATCTGAAAGTTTATTTTAGTACATGGTTTATAGCCTAATGATTCAAATGAAATAGAATGTTTTTTCTTGTGAAAAGGATGTAATAGTGAAGAGCCTGATAAAAGTGCCTCTGAGTCTAATAAAAGACAATAATTGTACCACGACAGAAGGATAAATGCATGATTTTATATGAGGAATCTAAATCTCTTTGTATTTGACGGGATGTCCGATCATTAGTGTTAATTTATTAAGAGATAGAACAAAATTATTTTGATTTCCACTGCTTTTATAAGTGATTGACCAATAGGGAATTAGTGTATAAGCTGATAAAAAGACCAAGAGTATAAAGTAAAATAATTCTGTCAAACTACTTAGTAATGCGCTCTATTCAGCAACTTAATCGCTATCTTTTTCGTTAAAACAGCTGTAATTAGGTTAATTTCCCTCTTTGAAATCAAGAAACATTCGACATGCCCAAATACGACCTACAAGATCCTACTGACCTCGATATCATGCGCGCTCAATTCAATATGTTATCTCACGAAGACTTCGAAGAGTATATTGAAATAGGAGAGGCCAATAATATTAGTTACAAAAAAATAAAAGTACTCAAGAGTTCTAGTCGTAAAGCTGGTATTGCGAAATATCTAAGCCCTAAAGTAATCGCTTGGGTACTTGATATTATTGAGGCACTGGATGAAATTGATGAGGATGATGAATATGAAGAAGAATATGAAGAAGAATTAGAGTAGGAATAGGAATTAGAATATCTCGCGATCGCAGGCTTTCAGTGGCGAAGAATAAAAAACCGCTAAGCCCCAGCTCCTAAGGCGCTGAGGTTTAACTGAAACACAATAGCGAGAAAATAGGAACCCACAGGCAGGAACCACGTCAAACGAGCCATTCTAATTCCAGTTCTCATTCTAATTCCCATTCTTCTTCCACTTCCCCACCTTTCGTCCATGAAATCCCAAGTTTCAACTAATATTTCCAACTTTCCCAAGGTCATTGCTTAGATTTAGATCCTAAATCAAAACGCTACCTGTTATGACCCAACTAAAAATTACCAACTTAAACAAGACTTACCCCAACGGAACAAAAGCCCTTGTAGATGTCAATCTCGAACTTTCAAAGGGAATGTTCGGACTACTAGGACCAAACGGTGCGGGTAAATCATCGCTCATGCGAACACTCGCCACCCTGCAAGAAGCAGACGCTGGTTCCGCTATGCTAGGTAACATCGATATGCTCAGCGATCCACAATCTGTACGGCAAATATTGGGTTATCTCCCACAGGAATTTGGAGTCTATCCTCGAATCACAGCCTCACAACTACTCGATCACGTAGCTACACTTAAAGGCATTCACAATAAAAAAGAACGCAGTGAATTGGTTGATTACTTGCTACAGAAAGTCAACTTGTACAAGGAGCGAAATAAATCGGTCAAAGGTTTCTCCGGGGGGATGAAACAACGTGTAGGTATCGCGCAAGCGCTCATCGGAAATCCACAGCTCATCATCGTAGATGAACCAACCGCCGGACTTGATCCCGGAGAACGAAACCGTTTTCACAATCTCTTAGCTGAAGTTGGCGAAGAAGTTATCGTGATACTTTCCACGCACATTGTGGATGATGTACGCGAACTTTGCACCGATATGGCCATCATGAACTTTGGTAGAATTGTTTATAATGGGCAACCTGCCGACGCGCTTTCTGCGCTCAACGGAAAAATCTGGCGTAAGGTAATCGAGCGTTCCGAAAAGGAAAATTATCAAAATTCCTACAATGTAATTTCTGACAAAATGGTTGCTGGTCGCCCACAAATTCATGTCTTGAGTGAGGTCGATCCAGGAGATGGTTTTGAAGAAGTACCGCCTAATCTGGAAGATGTGTTTTTTGTAAGGTGCCAGGGCGAGTAAATCCGAAGACGGAAGTTTCCCGCGATCGTAGGAAATTTCGGACTTCCAACTCCTCTTAACTCTTTCTTCAAAACAAAAATCAAAAAAACATGTTTTCAGAATTTTTCAAAAAAGAACTTTTTACGGGACTCAAGCGTCCCATGGTTTATATTTTCATGTTCATTGTGGCTTTACTTGTGTTTGGAGCCGTAGTAAGCGATAATATTCAGATCGGTGGAGTAGTAGGAGATGTAAAAAAGAATGCACCAACCATTGTCGGAAAATATGTAGCAATCCTCAATATTTTTGGGATGTTGTTTGCAGTCGCCTTTTTTAATAATGCGGCTTTGCGCGATCATAAATATGGTTTTCATGAAATCCTTTTTAGTACACCGATCAATAAAGCGGGGTACTTTTTTGGTCGTTTTTTTGGTGCCTGGATTTTATCATGTTTGGTGATGTTGGGCATTTACGTCGGTTTCATAATTGGAGCAGCAGTTGGTCCCGCGATGAGTTGGATCGGTCCAGAGCGAATGGGAGATACCCCCTGGCTCGCCTTTTTCAATTCTTTCTTATTGTTTGTATTGCCCAATATGCTCTTATGTGGAAGCATCATCTTTGCACTAGCTACGAAGTTTAAAAGTACCATTATTTCATTTTTAGGAGCCTTGTTTATTATTCTCGGTTATTCTATTTCGGCTAGTTTGATGTCTGATGTTGACAATCAGTCACTTGCTGCATTAGTAGATGTATTTGGGCTTAGAGCTTATTTGGTAGATACTTTATACTATTCTCCTTTTGAAATGAATACGGTGACTATGGGCTTTAGTGGGCACCTTTTGAAGAATAGAATACTCTGGATTTCTGTAGCACTAATCATTCTATTTTTGTCCTATTGGAATTTTTCTTTTTCTGCAAAAGCCAAAAAAGTCAAAAAAGAAAAATCAGGAGATACTGCTCAACAACAAAGCGTATTTCAAAAGCCACAACTTAGCATTTCAACGGATAAAACTTCAGGTTGGAATCACTTTAGCAGCTTCTTCAAAATCAATTTTCTTTCGATGGCGAAGAGTACCACTTTCATTATTATTTTAATATTTGCCATCATTATGTTTCTCGGTAATGTGTGGGGTGGTTTTGAAAGTTTTGGTTTGAAATCTTATCCAGTTACTTATAAAATGTTGGATGAAGTCAATGGTATTTCTAGTCTATTTGTGCTGATTATTTTGGTGTTCTTTAGCGGTGAATTAGTTTGGCGTGATCGGGATAGTCACATCAGTGAAGTTATTGATGGTACACCACACCAGTCTATGGTTTCGCTTATCGCAAAAGCTTTATCACTAGTAGTGTTGGCTACCGCAATTCATCTATTCTTGGTACTCGTTGCTATTGTTTACCAAGCTCTAAATGGATACACCAATTTCGAAGTAGGATTGTACCTGATCGATTTCTTATCAGGCCCTTTTATCATGTATTTATTTTGGGCAAGCATCTTTATATTTGTTCAGGTTTTGGTCAATCAAAAATACCTAGCTTACTTTCTTTCGATACTCTCCCTTCTTATTACAGACATCGTGAGTACTGCGCTGAAAGTCGATAGCAATATGCTCATTTTGGGCTCAACCCCAAGCACTATCTATTCGGATATGAACGGCTTTGGTCCTGGAATGAAAGCACAACTTTGGTTCTCTGCTTATTGGATTTTATTTGGAATAGTTATGCTAATTATTGCGGGACTATTTTGGCCAAGAGGAATGAACAAAACAATAAAAGATCGTTTCTTCGTTGGCCGAAAATCGCTTTCTACACCTTATTATTCTAGCTTGGGTTTCTTTAGCCTGACCTGGTTGGCAATAGCTGGATTTGTATATTATAATACACAGGTTTTAAACAGCTATGACAATTCAGAAGTTCAACGAGAGCAACAAATCGAGTACGAAAAAAAGTACAAAAAATATGAAGGTATTGCGACACCAAGTATGACTGATTTGACCTACCATATCGATATTTTTCCAGAAGAGCGAGCGGTGAAATCGAAGGTGGATATTTCATTGAAAAACAAAACCAATCAAGCGATAGATTCCTTACACTTTACAGTCGTTGATGAAGAATATATCACCATCGATATTCCAAATAGTAAGCTGGTATATGGAGAAGAAGGAGCAAATTATTACATCTATCAACTCGATCAAACTTTAGCACCAGGAGATAGTATGCAGATTGTTTGTAAATACGATTATTTTCCAAAAGGTTTTGAAAACAGAGTGTCTACTACAAAATTTGTAAAGAACGGTACCTTTTTTAATAATTCCGATATTTTACCTATTATAGGATATGCAGAGCAGATGGAAGTGGCAGACAAAAACCGTCGTAAAAAATACGACTTACCAGAGCGTGATCGAATGCCTGAGTTGCAGACAAGCTGTAACCATCTCTGTATGAAAAATTACCTCAGCGATGGAAGCTCCGATTGGGTAAATGTAGAAACCTTTATCTCAACTTCTGATGACCAATTGGCAATTGCCCCAGGTTCACTGATCAGCCAGTCAACTGCTGATGGTAGAAATAAATATCATTACAAAGTAGATACGCCTTCGCTAAATTTCTATGCATTCATCTCTGCAAAATATGAAGTAGCTCGTAGGAAATGGAAAGGTGTTGATTTGGAAGTGTACTACCACAAAGCACATAAAGTCAACGTAGAAGGCATGTTGGATGCCATCCAAAAATCATTTGATTATTTCACTACTAACTTTGGTCCGTATTATCACAAGCAAGCGCGAATTATTGAGTTTCCTCGCTATTCCTCTTTTGCGCAAGCTTTTCCCGGTACCATGCCTTATTCTGAATCATTGGGCTTCATCATGGACATCGAAGATGAAACGAAAAACAATATTGTGGATGCTGTCATCGCACACGAAATGGGACATCAATATTGGGCACATCAGGTCATCGGTGCTTCGATGCAGGGGTCTACGATGCTGAGTGAAAGTTTCGCTCAGTATTCCGCACTTATGGTGATGAAGGAGGAGAATGGTCCTATGGAAATGAAGAACTTCTTAAAATACGATATGCAACGCTACCTCCGAGGTAGAAGTCGTGAAACCGAAAAAGAACTACCACTCGCAAAAGTAGAAAACCAAGGGCACATCCATTACGGAAAAGGGGCAGTAATTCTCTATGCTTTACAGGAATACATCGGTGAAGAAAAAGTAAACAATGCCATGCGCGGTTTTCTTGAAGAGTTTAGATATCAAGAGCCGCCCTATCCAACCTCCAATGATTTTATGCGCTATCTAAAACCAGAAGTTCCAGATTCTTTGCAAAGTCTACTCGTCGACTGGTTTGATGAAATTACCTTTTATGATCTCCGTTTAGAAGAGGTGACTTGCGTCAAAAATACAAATGGTAAGTATGAGCTTACGCTTGATGTCATTGCCAAGAAAACCAAAGCAGCAGAAACTGGTGAACTCACTGATGTCACTATCGATGACTGGGTAGACATTGGTTTCTACAAAGATAGCGACGAAGAGGAATTGTTTTTCAGAGAACGAATCTATTTGAATCAGGAAAACATAACACTAAATTTTACGCTTGATGAGCTACCCGCAAAAGCGGCAATTGATCCACTTCGAATTTTGATCGATCGGGTTTATAAAGACAATCGAAAGTCGGTTAGTTTGGAAGGAGAGTAGGGGAGCTAGAATTAGAGTTTCTCGACTATCGTGAGTATTTAGTGCTAAGATCATTCGACCGCGGTTATTCATATTATTGTGAAACTACCCCTTACCTTTAAATGAAAATGCTCCGCAACTATCAAAAGTCGCGGAGCATTTTACGTTTAAGTGAAAATTGAAACGGCCATTGCAATTTCGATTTTAACTTTAAAAGAACGAAAAAAATTATTTAATTGGGCATCTTTTGCACCTTCGTAATCACCTTGTTTAATAAACGTATTGATCGCTTTTCTGAGCTAACAATATTTGCCACGCGCATTCCATTCTTGGTATATACAACATGAGAAGGGAACGAAACACCCAACTCATCTGCCAATTCCTGGCTAGAGTGGACAATTTCGTATTGAAAGTTGGTGCCTTGAGCAATCTCCAATGCTTTCTCAGCAGAGTCAATGCACATCCCTTTAAATACTACATTTTGACCTCTATACTTTTCGACTAGTTCATTGAGTTCTGGAATTTCATCAAGGGTATCCTCTGAGTCTGCTAGCCAAAAGTAAAGAACAACAACACTACCTTGATGGTCCGCCAAGTTAAACGCTGACTGAGGAATTGAAGTTATTGTTTTATCAAAACTAGGTGGAGACATATTTTCAGGATTAGACTCCGTCTTGACTTCTGTTTCATCAAAACTAGATGTTGACATATCTTCAGTATTTGATTCTGATCGGATTTCTGTTTCAACTTCAGTAGTTTCAAATACTTGATGTTCGTTGATCATTGAAGCTTCTGGAGTTTCAAATTCCATATCAATTTCGGATCCGAATTCCTCTGACATTTCGGTCTGCTCTTCTATCGATGGAAAATTTTCCATTTCAATTTGAGTATCTATTGTTGTAGCAGATTCTATCTCAATTTGTTGAGCAAGTTGTTCTTGTTGTGCGATTTCTGCTAGGCGCTCGGTCTCAATTTTTTCTAATAGAGCAGCTTGTTTTTCCTGTTCTTCTTGTTCTCTCTGTTGTTTCAATGCTTCTATTTGTTCTTGTTCTGCCTTTTTTTCTATTTCAATTTGACGAAGCATTTCTTCCTGTTGTGCGATTTCCGCTAGGCGTTCTTGCTCGATTTGTGCAGCTATGGCAGCTTGTTCTTCCAGCTCTTGTTGGCGTTCTGCTTCGACTTGTGCAGCTATGGCAGCTTGTCTGTCCAATTCTTGCTGACGTTCTATTTCAGCTTTAGCTTCCATCTCTTCACGTTTTTGTATAGACTCTTGTCGCTCAAGTTCAGCTTGAATAATTAATTGTTCCTGACGTTCTACTTCAGCAAGTCGTTCAAGTTCAGCCTGCTCTTCCAGTTCTTTTTGACGAGCTAGTTCTTCTTGTCGAGCAATCTCTGCCTGAACTTCGAGATCTCTGATACGTTGCTCTTCAGCACGACGCGCATCTTCCTCTTCTTGTTTCGCTTTCGCCAACATTTTCGCTTCTTGTTTAGCACGTGCTTGTGCAGCTTTAGCTAATTTCGCTTCTTCAGCTACCCGCTGTTTTTTAACTTTAGCTAATTTTGCCTCTTCTTTTTCAAGCACTTTACGGCGTGATTTCTCTTCTTTTTGTTGTTTTTTAATTTGTGACAAACGTTCTTTTTCTTCTTTCGCTTTACGTTTGATCTCCGCGAGTCTTGCTTCTTCTTTTGCTTTAGCTTGTTGGTTTTGTAGCTTAAGTGCAGCAGTTTTCGCTTGTTCTTCCTGTTCTTTTATGGCTTTTTGTTGGCGAAGAGATTCTTCTTTTGCCATCGTTGTTTGTTTGATCTCCTCAGCTTCACGGTCTCTTTTAACTTCAGCAATTCGAGATTCTTCTGCTCTTCTCAATTGTTCCATCTCAGCTAATCTCTCCTGCTCAATTTTATAATTATTGAGACGAGTTTCTTCTGCAATTCTTGCTTTCTCAAGTTCTGCAAACCGAGCTTGTTCAATTTGCTTTTCAGTTTCTATTTTAGTCAGTCTAGCCTGTTCTGTTGCTTCTGCTTTTTGGAGTGCTAGTTCAGCTTCACCTTCTAGTTTAAGTTGAGCTATTTTTGCTTCTTCTTCGATCTGTTTTTTCTCAAGTTCCGCTTTTTGCAAAGCTAGTTCAGCTTCACCTTCTAGTTTAAGTTGAGCAAGTTTTGCTTCCTCTTCGAGGCGTTTTTTCTCAAGCTCTGCTTTTTGACGAGTAAGTTCAGCTTCGCCTTCTTGCTTGAGAGCAGCCAGTCTGGTTTCCTCCTCAATACGTCGTTGCTCAAGTAGTGCCAGTTCTTGTTGTTCTGCTTCCAATTCTTTTTGTCGCTGAATTTCTTCAGCCTTAGCTATTTCTAAAGCAGCAATTTTAGCCTCCTTTTCTATACGTTCCTTTTTGATGGCATCGATCTTAGCATCCATGGTAGAGGATACAGCTTGTCGTGTTATTTCTTGTTCTTCCTTTAGTTTTAATTCCTGTAATTTTGCTTCTTCAGCTTTTCTTAAGCCTTCTAATTCTGCCATTCTTATCTGGCCTGCCGCCATTGTTTGTTGACGAACTTCTTCTACTTTTCTTTGATGCTCTAGTTCTGCAATTTCACTTTGTTCAGCATGTTGCTCTCGGTCGAGTACACTTTGTACTGCTTCTTGTTCAGCTATTGTGCTAAGTCTTGACTCTTCTTCCTTACGGCTACGCTCAAGTTCTGCAAGTTTAGCTTCTTCCTCTTTTTGTTGCTTTCTAATAATAGCAAGTTTAGCCTCTTCCTCAATCATGGCTTGCTTTAATGTCTCTTCAGCCATTCGAGCACGCTCAAGTTCTGCAAGGTTTTCTTCTTTTGCTTTTCTTTGACGCTCCAATTCCGCTAATTGAGCCTCTGCTTCACTAGCAGCAGCGGCGAGTTCTGCACGAGTTTGAGCCATTTGCCTTTCTTCTTCTTTGTTAGCAAGACGTACTCTTTCTAATTCCAGTTCACGAGCTTTATTTTTTTCTCGAATTCTTTCTACTTTGGCCGCTTCTGCTTTACGAGTTTCTTCAGCCTGATCTACTATACGTGCTTGCTCTTCCTCGCGTTCACGAGCAATTCGTCGAGCCTGTTTTTTTTCTGTTCTTCTATTGGTTTCATCACTTGAAGTCGATTGAATACTTATAACCTTAGTACTTTCTGAAGCAGCACTGACAATTGCCTTTTGCTGTTTCTGTTCCTCCAACAGTCTGTTTTCTCGTTCTATTTTTGCATTGGTAGCTTTTTGCAAAGCTTCTTGAGTTGCTCTTTTTTCAGCTTGTTCTGCCTGCCATTGTTTTTCGCCTTCGGTAGTTGTGCGAGATTCGGTATCAGTATCTGCTACTTTTTCTAAAGCGGCCATTCTTGCTTCTTTTGCGGTTCTAATTTCATCAGCTAATCGAGCGTCTTCTTTACTCGTACCTGATTTTCGGCTAGTGGTAGATGAGGAAGTAGATGAATGGCTTGATTTAGTTACTGACTCTGAAGCCGTTGGAATTTCTTCTTCAGAAAAAGGAATGGCTGATTGATGATCAACAGCTAAGGACTCTTTAGTTGAGGCCTCATCCAGGTTTTTCTTTTTCTTTCTTCTCTTCTGTCTAGATTTTTTAGAAGTCGATTCCTCAACTTTTTTGATAACTTCTGATTGACTTACATCAGCTTCTACAACTGAATCAATAGTCTCTGCAGTAGTTTCCTCAATAGATTCGGTACTTTCTTCTACAACCTTTGTAGGCTCAGGAAGCGTACCTTCTAATCTTGCTTTTCGGGCCTTCATAGCGCGTTCCATAGCTCTGGCTCGAGCATCCTTTACGCTAGTTTTTTTAGCAGGTTTAGTGCTTTGGGCATATGAAAATGCTGGAAAAAGCAAGAGGCATAGCAATATCAAACGGAGAATAGGCATGATGATAAAGGATTTTGTGATTTTATTGAAGAGCTTGTTTAAGTTTTTAATTACAGCCTGTATGGATATAATTATACTTTTTAACCAACCTCTAGCTAAGTAAACTCTAATTATTCTACTTGATTATCCTTCAATACTTCCAAAATCAGTCCAAATTTGATAAAATTTAATGTGTGCTTAATATCAAAATACTAAGGAGGAGCCTAATACTTTGTAAGTATTACTAATCTTACTTTTTTTAATGTCACTAACTTCTGTTTTTAAGCACAAAATTTTGCATTTCCAAATGAAGTATATATCTTGGCAATCTAATCCACTATCCGAAACTCATTTTCCAAATTTATCCTGAATCACCTTATTGATTAGACTTAGCGCTACACGTGCTTGCTGTAGCTTAATCTAGGCCTCCTTTTTCTTATGGGAATCTGTCTGCCACAAATGCAAACAAGCTATTTCTATTTTGAAAAGGCCAACTTATTATACACTACAACTAAAACTGAATTTTTTTTCACAACAAAAAAACTGGATAGCCATGAATAAAACGATCACTACACTATTAACTTTTATTTGTTTTAGCTTGTCGCTAAACGCTCAAATTAACTTTACTGCTAACGATCAAGTTCCTGAATACAGTGGAAAGTTTCGCTTTGGAGTAAATCCGGGTTATCATGGATCAGACTGGGGAGACAATAATTTGGCGAATATTGCCGCTGGTAATAGTAGTCTTGGACTTGATGGCGCTGGCGTGCAAGCATTTCGTGCTACTTTACCAGAACACTTTCTCGAACAATGGGGATACGAAGTAGAAGTTAATGACTTTCAACATTACGAATCCGTAGGAATGAATGACCATGTGACTTTTATTGGTTATCCTTCTGATGATCATTTGGATACAACACATCACTGCCCAAATCACCAATCTAAACTATTTGCCAATTTGTATCTCGATATATGGGATGGTGGAGCTAATGGGACACCAGTAAATGATGACAATTACTA
Source organism: uncultured Saprospiraceae bacterium (assembly GCA_937921775.1). Taxonomy (GTDB): domain Bacteria; phylum Bacteroidota; class Bacteroidia; order Chitinophagales; family Saprospiraceae; genus CALGLS01. The sequence goes on along the minus strand of CAKZUK010000019.1, from coordinate 43,382 downwards.
CGCACTTTATGTTTATCGAATGGTGACGATCTATCAAGATTATGTAAAGTTTTGGGAAATTTGGAATGAACCTGATTTTGATTATTCAGGTAATGCCTATAAGGATCCCGGAGCATCTGGTAATTGGTGGGACAATGTGCCAGAACCTTGCGACATGTCAATTCGCGCTCCAATTTTTCAATACATTCGAATGTTGCGTATCAGCTACGAAGTCATCAAAAGCATAGACCCAGATGCTTATGTTGCTATCGGAGGATTGGGCTATCCTTCATTCTTAGATTTGGTCATGCGACATAGTGACAACCCTGCTGGAGGTCAGGTAAACAGTGAGTTCCCCAACACTGGCGGGGCTTATTTTGATGTGATGAGTTATCATTCTTATCCACATATTGACGGAAGTCTACGAGAATGGGATAATGCCAGCGGTGGATTTATTTATTTTCGACATTCTGATGCAGCGAGCAATGGAGTTATGCAAAAGAAAACAGACTTCAATCAGGTTTTAAATACCTATGGTTATAATGATCAATTATATCCTTCCAAAAAGTGGATCATTACAGAATCAAATATACCCGGTATCGGTTTCGATGATGATATGGGGTCTGACGAAGCGCAGCGCAATTTTATTATCAAGACTCGTGTAGCTTGTGAGCTAAATGATATCTTACAACTTGACCTTTATGCACTGGCTAGAAAAAAATCACCAGCAGATTCTGATGATGGATTCGATGCAATGGGACTTTATCATCGCCTTTCAGATATTGAACCTTTCGAAGAGGAATTAACCGATGAAGGTATTGCTAGTAAAACAATGACAGCGTTGTTAGAAGATGGAACTTATGATGCTGCTGCAACTGCAAATCTTAATCTTCCAGCCAACGTTGCTGGAGCTGCTTACATGAATACGGATAACTCTTACACCTTTGTTCTTTGGGCAGTAACAGGTACCGATCAGTCAGAATCCGCTGCTGCAAATTACAGTATACCTACTGCTATGAATATTGTAAATTTAGAAAAACGGGAATGGGACTATGCGCAAACAGCTAGTGTTACGAATATTTCAGCAAGTGGTATTAGTCTTACTGGAGCGCCAGTCTTTTTGCGTGCTACGGAGGAAGAGCCTGTAAGTATATTTGAAGAGCATTCGCTTTCGCAAATAGTAGATATTTTTCCAAATCCGACTCAGCTATTTTTTCAACTTTCTGTAAAAGGAACTGAAGCAGTCGATTTTAAAATAGAAGTGATGAATATAATTGGTGAACAGATAGAGCAAGGTGAGCTTGCATATACGGGGGCGACTACTATTTATGACTTTGATTGTTCTACTTGGGCAAAGGGAACTTACTTGGTGAAAATTAGTTCAGTGGAAGGAGTGGAGTTGCGGAAAGTTGTGGTGGAGTAATGGTGGATTACTTCTCTAGTAATAAAAAAGCCCATGCTCAATGAGCACGAGCTTTTTTACTATTACGAAAGTAAAATTATTCTACAATTACAATCTTTTCAATCTTGTCTCCTTGAGTAATGGTATCAATCACTTCAATACCTTCAAATACGCGACCAAAGCAAGTGTGATTGCGGTCAAGGTGAGCAGTATTGGTTCTACTATGACAAACAAAAAACTGAGAACCTCCAGTATTTCTTCCAGCATGAGCCATTGATAAAACGCCTTTATCGTGAAATTGGTTCTCGCCATCTAATTCGCAATCAATCTTGTAGCCAGGACCTCCGTTGCCAATACCATTTGGACAACCTCCCTGAATAACAAAATCTGGAATTACACGGTGAAACGTTAGACCATCGTAATAACCCTTTTTTGCAAGGGTAACAAAATTTTCAACTGTTTTTGGGGCATCTTTTTGATAAAATTCGACTTTCATTAAGCCTTTTTCTGTGTGGATTTCTGCTAGCATGTTAGTATTCTTGGTTTGTTGTTAATGTGCTTCTTTAAAGGAAGCGTGCAAAAATAGAAAATCATTTCACTCTATCTAATATTTTTGAAAAAAAAAACACTTTAGACCGGAATTTTATATTTAGTTGTATTACTAATCTAGTGCTGAAAGTGATAAATATATAATCTTGATTCGAACTTTTCTAGCTCATTCTATGTTGCTTATATGTCATTTAAATCTTATCTCAATTAATAACTTATGTCTCGTTACGCTATCTCAGATATTCATGGTTGCCTTAGTACTTTTAAAAATGCTTTACAGCAGATAGATTTTGCCATAAAGGATGAGCTTTATCTCCTGGGGGATTACATCGATCGTGGACCAGATAGTAAGGGAGTGATTGACTATATCTGGGACTTACAAAACAAAGGGCACCACGTAAAATGTCTATTGGGAAACCACGAAGAAATGATGATAGAAGGATTGACAAGGCCAAGCACGCAGTCGGCTTGGAGAAGGCATGGAGGGCGTGAAACTTTGGCTAGTTTTGAAGCCAATGAAATTGCCAAGGTGCCCTATGAATATCTGGAATGGATGAAGCGATTATCGCACTTTGTAGAAGTAGATAATTACATTCTGGTACACGCTGGCCTCAACTTTAGAACCAATGATCCACTCGATGATAAACAAGGAATGTTGTGGTCTCGTCATTGGTATCATGAAATTCGTAAGGATTGGCTCCGAGGGCGAACTATAGTCCACGGACATACTCCAGTATCACAAGATGCAATAGAGGCTGGCCTCAGTCTTTTAGATGAAATTCCAGCGATGAATATCGACAATGGCTGCGTTTATAATCGTACCGGTCATGGCCAATTATGTGTATTTGATTTGGATAAAAAAGAACTGCTTTTCGTAAAACGAGATAAGTAATTAAACGCCTATTTCTTCCCCATACATCAAGGTCACTCCGCCAAGGTTTAAGAGCTTAAGACCGACCCGTAGCATCACAAAAATCTGCGTCAATAAAAACAACAATGTAATAGTCCCAAAGGAATCAGCTAGGAAGGAATTCTTCAGAAGATAATAAACGCCAAAGAAGAGTAAAAAAGTCAATGCATTAAGTAGGTAAAGAGAAAGAAACTTCCTTATATTTTTAAATACAAAACTAAAAGTCTGTAAAATAGGAACGGTCAATAATGCCTTGTCAGAATGTATCACATGTACTTTTGCATAATCATGCACCAAAAATAAAAAAGTAGCAAGCAATAAGTAAATAGGAGCCATAATATGAAAGGTCTGAATCCATAAAGTTTCACTCTCTGTTTCAAAAGGACTTAAGCCATTCGTTAGTGCTAAATAAAGAGAGACAAATAGGCCAAGTAACAATAGATGAAAAAACAAAAAGTAAAAGCTTAAGCGGAGTAATCGCCAAAAATATCGGCTGCAGCTTTGCCAAAAAACAGTTCCATCGTAGTCTATTGTTTCTTGCTTGAAAATTGAAAGAATGCCACCAAGGAAAAAGATTGAAACTAAGAAAAAACAGATAATTAAAACGAAAGATTGGTTTAATACTAGACCAATGACATCGCCATGCTGATTTAGCACATCGCCAATAAATCCATAGTTGAAGCCAGGTAAACTTTGGTTGAGTGATAACGAATTCCCCAAACTTTCTGACATAAATCCTTTTAAAGGCATCGCAGAGAGTAAAGCCAATAAAAAGCTTAGCCCATAGAGTAACAGCCACATTTTGCGCGTCTTTAATACAGCTTTCCAGGCCTCTTTATATGTTGTAATGACATTCATATTAAGAACCTGTAAAGGTTTGTTAAAACCCGTCTACGGAAGCTAGAAAACAAAGTTATTGAGACTGGTGGATCTAAGACATCGCACATTTTAATTTTGATTGCCATTTTTATTTTGATTTGCGCTTAGGCCGCACTTTTTGTACTAACAAAAGAAGCTAAGTCCTAGCATTGCATTTTGCATCCATGACATAAATTGTACGAGATACTTGCGAATACCTTTTTCCTGAACCTTAGTGGTCCAACTATTATTAATGAAATTTTTGTCAATGTATATTTTTCGTTCCGGATCAATTTCTGCATAATCAACTTTTGAGCTACCCAGATAGGTAAAGCTGTGACTACGTGCCTTGCCATCCCATTTTTCCATCACAGTTTTGCCATTTTCAAAATGTACCATTACCTCAACGGGCAATGTCATTCCGCCAAGGCGATGCAGGGTAACTTTAGATTGAAAAAGAGAGTCATTGATAATGTTTTCAGGTTTTACACAATCCTCGTTGTCATTTAAATAACCTGCTTGATTGTACTTGTGATTATTACTGATCGAAGCAAGTTTGTAATCGCAAAGTTCTGTACCATACATCACTTGATCGAAAAACCAATCTAGGTTTATGCCAAATGCATCACCATGATCAGCGCGAACTACTTCTGTTGCCACATCGATAAAGTCACGTGCAGAAGGATGCTTGAATTTCCATTTCTGGAAATAGGTTTTCATGATTTTATTCATGGTTTCAAAACCAACCATACCTTCTAAGGTTCTTAGCCAAACTGCGGTTTTGTTATAAGATATTTCGCCATAGCCACCATCTTTAAACTGCCAGCTTCTACGAGTATTTTCTGCAATTTGTGGATGATCCATTTTAAAGTAATCGGCTCGATTCAATTCTATGTTCCCAACCTTTACGCGCAATACATCTATAGTAGAACTATTGCCGCCATAATAGTGATCCAAAATTCGGCCTTCAAAATAAGTGGTAAATCCTTCGTCTAAGAAGGGTTCTTCTACTTCATGTGTGGCAATCATTTGCATGAAATACTGATGTGTAAATTCATGTATCGCCAAAGTTTCAATCGTACGAATACCTTCGGGTAAGATGCAGGAACTTAAGCCTGTAATCAAAGTCGGATATTCCATCCCTGATGAAAATATTCCATGAATTGGTGGATCCACAACTGTAATAATAGGGTAGGGATATTTTCCTAAATATTGCTCAAGGTATTCTAGTGAATATTTAATGGCATCGATGTAGCGACTTGCAATATGTTCATGGTCAGGATAAAGCAAAACGCGAATAGTCACTCCTTTCCACTCGTCTCGAATGTCCATGAAATGTGGCGAAGCTGTCCAGGTATAATCAATCACATCTTCCACTGCGAACGAAGAAGTTTTCATCCCGTTTGCTTCTTTTTCATCTACTAGAATTCCGCTCGCGCCGATTACATAATTGCTGGGTGCAGTGATCGAAACATTATAATTTCCAAAGTCAGCATAATATTCACCTTTAGAATGATATTGATGACAATTCCACTGGCCCTTCTTTGCATAGCGCACTCCCGCAGCTTCGTAGACACCCACCTTTGGAAACCACTGCGCCATAAAAAAGTAATCTTTATTTTGCCCGTTTCGAGGCATCGTTTTAGGAACTTTAGATTCCCAATTCAAGTTTACTTTGATACTGCCTTTCGGCAAAACAGGATTGGGGAGTGGTACAGAAAGTACGGTTTCATCTGCTTCATTATCATCATCAGGCTGAATGAATTTCATTCCAATTTTGAGATCATTGCCATACTCATCAGTCATAGATTTGATGTCAAGCCAACTCCATCCACAGTTTTCAGCAGCATCAGAAAGGATATTTGAGAAGAATCCACGTTCCTTCATAAAGGTAGAAGTGGTATTCTTAAAAGCATTTTGATAAATATGAAATTGTAATTCGTAGATGGTATCCGAAGATGGATTATTCCAAGTAAGTAGCTCTGCGCAAGTGACTCTTTTTTCAACAGGATCCAATGTCAGGTCCATGTCATAATTAGCGGTGCGCGGCGACAAGGGCACATTCTGCGCAAAGCAAGTTATTGTCAATAAACAACTGAATATAAAAACAAGGCTCTTTGTGGTCATTTTAATAGCTATTTCTCTGACTGCCAAGCTCAGATTCTAAGCAGCCACCCAATGTAGCGAAAATATTAAAATTATTGAAAGTTAAAGCTGTAATCGCAGTGTCAGTTTTCCTTCTTTCATGGGAGATCATCGGAATGTGGGCAAAACGGAGATGAGATTTAAACTTAGAATTGCAGTTTTAATATCAATTTCAGTTATAGATGGGACCTTGCTAAATGAGGGGAACTGTCACTGTCACTACCTCTTAAATCGAAAAGCCCTCTAAAGTAATTTCTACTTTAGAGGACTCTTGCGATTTAATTAAAGTGGTAATAGCAATGTCAATACCTACTGTTGCGAGCTCCGCATTGAGCGGGTGAAAACTGGTATTGCCATTTCCATTTCATCCATTTATCATTCTGCAATCATCAACTTCTTACTCACGGCCTTACGACCATCAACCTTTAAGTAAATGAAATACAAGCCAGCTGGCATTTCTTGCACATCCATCTTGATCGGCTTTTTAGAAATCCGATCTAAGGTGATTGTCTGACGCGTTTGACCCAATTGATCGACCAGCATAATATTACCCGACATGCCATCGTATTTCGCTAAGTTAATCAGAACAGAACTGTTTGTCGGATTTGGAAAAAGAGAAAAATCTTCCCAGTGCGTGTTCACTTCTACTCGACGAATTTCAGAATAAATAAAAGTAGCATCATAATTTACCAACTTTAAGCGATAAAAATTCGCACCATAAAAAGGCTCATGATCATTGGCTTGATAGTTAAAGTTACCATCACGATTATTTAAACTTTCGATGGTTTGTATCTCATTAAAATTGACAGCATCTTTTGAACGCTCTACCACAAAGTAATCGGTATGATCTTCAGAATTACTCACCACCCAATTGATGTTGACCGCTCTACCATCTTTTGTTGCTAAAAAGAAAAGTGATTCGGGACTGTCTTCGCTTTCCAATCCACTGTTACCATTTATCGTTACATAGCCAGATTCGGTACAGATGCTTTGCCATCCACTGTCCCAAGTCTGAATATTCAAGTAATATTCTCCATCGGGTAAATCTGCAATAATCAATGGATCGCTACAAGTATTGAAGCATTCAAAAACAGTAGACCAACCACTCGTTTCAAACACTTTAATAATAACGTTTGGTGCAGTTATACCAGAGACAACCAAAGCTCCATCCGTTACAGAATGGCTAGCAAGACAATTGCCTCCTCCTATTGGTACACCCTGACAGCTACATCCATCATTTTGAATGACGTCGTTCGTTGTGTTTACATTTCCATCATCACAGCTACTACCAGGAGTAGTCGGTACATTCGGATCGTTGTCATTACAATCTATTGCGAGACAAACACCATCGTTGTCATTGTCTGGACCAGCAGTTCCTCCATTACAATTACAATCTGCGTCATAGGTTTCACCAGAAGTACAAGGATCATTGTCATTACATGGTTGACCAGCAGTACATCCACCCGTTACAGTTACATATTCATCCACTAAACAGATCGCCTGCCAGTTCGCATCCCATAAGTTTACTTTTACATAATAGGTGTCTTCTGGTAAAGCAATGACCTGAGGATTGTCACAGTCATTGAAACAAGAAAAAACAGTAGCCCAAGATGAATTAAATATCTGTACCGAAACATTAGGATTGCTTAAGTTACTTATCGTGATAGAACCAGGTCCACTCATGATTACTGCATCACATCCATTACTTGATTCGCCTTGACAAGTACAACCATCAGCTTGAATGACATCATTGCTTGTATTTGTGTTGCCATCGTTACAAGCTGTTCCTGGAGTTGCAGGGATACTAGCATCATTATCATTACAATCATCTGCTTGGCAGGTACCATCGTTGTCATTGTCAGTACAACTGGTATCTATTCCTTGGCAAGTGCAACCATCACTCTGGATCACGTCATTGTCGGTATCAGGATTGCCATCATTGCAAGTGGTACCGGGAGTAGTTGGAAGACTTGAATTATTATCATCGCAATCATCATCTGCACAAACACCATCGTTGTCGTTATCTGTACAAGGAACAACACCTGCACAAGTACAACCATCGGATTGAATGACGTCGTTGTTGGTATTAGGATTGCCATCGTTGCAAGTTGAACCAACTGTAGTAGGAAGGTTTGCATTATTGTCATCACAATCAACTGCTTGACAAACACCGTCGCCATCATTGTCTGGGCAAGGACCGTCAGTTACACTTACAGTTTCTAGAATTTCGCAAACGGTTTGCCAGCTCGAGTTAAAAGCTTTCACTTGAACATGGTAGGTGCCTGCAGGTAAATTAGAAACGACATGTGGATCTCCACAGTTGTCAAGACATTCTGAAACAGTCCCCCAACCTGAATTGAAAATTTTGACACTAGGGTGTGCAAATCCAGCAATATGTTCTACCGTAATTGTATTGGAAGAAGTAAGAATGTGGATGACACTACAGTCATCAGCTGCAGATCCAGCGCAGGAGCAGCCATCTGATTGTATTTCATCATCAATTGTGTTTGGATCACCATCGTTGCAAGATGCACCGGGAGGAGCAGGCACTGCTGCGTTTTCATCATCACAGTCATCGGCTGCACAGATACCATCGTCATCTGCATCAGCACATGAAGGTGGCGGTCCTACACAAAAGTTAGTTGTTTCGGATGAGGTAAATTGACCACCTTCCGCAACAACGTTACCTGAAGGATCAGTAAGCTGATAACTACCATCTCCATAAGCGCAGCAGATACCATCGCCATATGAATCAGTTATTACAAAATCATAACAGCCTTCTGGTAGGCAAACAGTTTGGCTAACTGTGCTGTTTTGTGGTTCTGCACTATAGGTGCCATTGGAAGAAATGATTACTGTGTTCTCAGTATTTCTGATTTCCCAAGCAGTTTCAGCAGGATAATTATCAAGGTTGACGGTAACAGTTACATCATGACAGGCAGTACCTGAGCAGCTGGTTCCGTTACCAATTACGGTAATAGCAGCAGTACCATTAGCGTCTGTTGTTAAGTCAAAACAAACTTCACCAGTATTGTTGGTGTAATTTGATTCGTAATTGCCGAGTGCATCCGGATCTTCATCCCAGTTGACTCGAATCATCAGTTTATAAATACCATCAGGGAGGTCTGTTACATCCACCCATTGACAATCGAGGCCAGAACCGTATATGTCACCACAGCCGGCTGCTATTCCTTGATTGCTGCAGGTATAGGTAAAGTTACCGCCACCAGAGCATTCGATATCAATCAAGCAAAAACCATTTTTGAATCCCATAGGGAGTTGGTTTCCATCCTGATCGAACAATACGTATTCGGCATAGCCTTCGTAGTGCCAGTGTCCATGACATTCATCGTATTCCCAAACTTCGTTTTCGTCAGCAGGGTTTGCAGGAGGTGCTCCTACGTAGAAATCCTGATTACCTACATTTTTGATATGTGTAGTAAATCGTAAAATTTGGCGGAGTCCAATTCCACTAACACAACCCTCGTTGACATAACATTGGTCATTGTTATTTAGGGTGTAAGATGTTAAGGAATTGATTAATGCACTTTCAACTACAACCAAATCGGGTTGAGCAAAAAGGCTGGAATGTAAGAAAAAGGCAAGAAGGATCAGAATGGATTTCCCGAACTGATTTACCGGAGGTAATAGTTTGTTCATAATTTAAATCTAGTTAAACGAAAAAATGTCAGTTAGTGGGAAGACACAAATATACAGCTTATTCAGCTAAGGAAAAATAGCCATAATTTATAATGTGACCTTGTTTATTGCATTATAGGTAAGTATTTGGAGTTTTAAATAGCTTATTGTTGTCCTTAGGCTACCCGTTTTTTCCTTACTTGAAATGTCAAAATGTCAATAAGAGATAGGGTGAAATAATTTTATATTTACTGTTTTAATAAGTTTACTAAGCAGTTGACCGATAGTAGGTTAGCGTGTTTTTTATGGAAATGCTAAAAGTTAAATGTAAAATAATTCCGTCGAGCTACTTAAATAAACACAGATAAAATACTTGATATTTTAAATCTTTTCTATATTTGCCCACGTACCCTCCACTATCGGATTGAAGAAAATTATTGAAAACGTTATTTTATAATGTTAAATAACTCAATTCAACAATCTAAGAATCCCGTCAAATAAATAACAAAAATAAATCAACTACATTAGTTGTTGTATGATATTTATTAATCACTTTACTTAACTATTTCTTTAACCACGAAAAGCTTTTTTATTATGAAGAAGATTGTATTTGTATTTATGGTAGCTTTATTAGCGCTAGGTATCAACGAAGCTAATGCACAAATTCGAGTCGGTGGCGGCTTATTTTACTACACGGAAGGAGAGCAAAATATTGGGCTTGATCTTAGAGGTATTTTTGGCGTAACTGAAAATATTGATGTAGCTGCAAAAATTGATTGGTTCTTCCCTAAGAACGAAAACGATATTAAATCATCTGCAACAGGATTCAATGGTGATTTGCACTATAATTTTCTGGACAGAGATGCTTCCTTTAGCCCATATGGCTTAGCTGGAGTTAACATTCTTAGAGTAGCTGCTAAGTTCAATGGCACCACAATCAGTGATTCCTTTTTTGGTATCAATATCGGAGCAGGATTTGAATTTGCAATTACAGAGTCCCTCAATCTATTTGTTGAAGGAAAATATACTGTTCTATTTGAAGATGGGCTTGATAGTCCTATCGTTATTTCGGCAGGTGTTGTTTTACCTCTATAATTAAAACAATTCTCAAGTCATAAACTCTTGTAAAAAAAAAACTATCCTTTCTATTATTTGAAAGGGTAGTTTTTTTATTTTACACCCTTTCTTATCTAATGCTCTTTTAGTCTTCATGCAAAATGTCCAAATCTTACAATAGTCTTCTTCAAAAATTCTCAAGCCTCTTCGGGCAAGCGACATCGACTTTGCACGCTCCAGGCCGGATTAATATCATTGGAGAACACACTGATTATAATAATGGTTACGTACTGCCAGCTTCTATAGATAAGAAACTAAGTTTTGCTTTTGCAAAAAATAACTTAAATGGTCTGGTTCGCATCCACGCGCTCAACCTTGATGAATATCTTGAATTTAGCTTAAAAGATGCTCGTCCTGACACCAAAGGATGGTTGAAGTACATAATGGCCATTACAAATACTTTCCTCGAAAACGATCAGGGTTTTGATTGTGTATTCGGTGGAGACTTACCTATTGGCAGTGGGATGTCTTCCTCCTCAGCGCTAACTTGTGGTCTTGCTGCTGGATTGAATAATCTGTTTGAACTCAACTACAAACCTATTGACCTAGTAAAAAGGGTGCAAGATGCAGAAGCTAAATATACCGGTGTAAGAGGAGGTATCATGGATCAGTTTACCATTGCGATGGGGAAAGAAAATCAGGTTATATTACTTGATTGTAAATCATTGGAATATCAATATTTTCCATTGATATTAGGTGACTATGCTTTGTTGCTTTGCAATACTGGTGTACAGCATGAGCTAGCGAACTCCGAATACAATACCCGACGCTCCGAGTGCGAACAAGGTGTTGCTTTCCTTCAGTCGAAAGGAGAAAAAATTGAAAGCTTACGTGAGGTCTCCCTAGCCATGATCAATCGCTACCGCGAGCATCTGGATTCCATTATTTTTGATCGTTGTTACTATGTTGTAAAAGAGAATGCTCGCGTTATGGAAGCTTGTAAAGCTATGCAAAACAATGATATGGCTACACTGGGAGCTTTACTGTATGCTTCTCACTATGGTTTGCAACATGAGTATCACGTTAGCTGCCTTGAACTTGATTTTTTGGTAAAACAAACTCAAGGAATGCCTGAGGTTTTAGGTGCTCGAATGATGGGAGGTGGTTTTGGTGGATGTACCATTAATCTGGTAGAAAAGGCTGCCCTAGACCGTGTAATTGATCAGTTAGCTACTCAATATTTGGCAACTTTCAATAGGAAAATGGAATCCTATAAAGTAGCTGTCGGTCCTGGTGTTTTTCATTCTCAGTAAAAACACCTAATACTTTTGGGTAGAAAAAGAATGAGCTTTAATTTTATGTAATTGGAAACACTAGCTTTTTAATAACTATCCAAGCAGAGATCAAAATAAGTTGTATCTTTGTGCGCAACACAATCCTTCAAGATTAAACTATTAATCCCAATCTTACCGACTACAGACCCCCTCAGTATTGTTCTTCAACTCTGGTGTATTCGATATTTTTCTTGTGACTAGATTTAGTTATCAAGTCAATCAACCAAAATGAAAATTTTTCATTTTACATAATCTCTCTTTTGTAAAATGAGGCTAAAAATCTGTTTACCATTGGTGGAAAACAAAGTTTTAGATTTCGAAAAAAAAACAGCCATTGCGTCATTGAGATTGTTATGGTCTCTGAAATTTAAACTTGCAACAATGCCGCTATGTGTTTACCACTTGTTGATATTTAAAATTGACTAATAATGTTTGGAATTATTTTGCGTTCGCTTTGTTTAGCTACGTTATTGTTTTTGAGTTTAGGAAAAATTTCGGCACAAATCACGGTTACGGCTGATGAAAGTGACGCTTTTTATGAAGCTGGTGAAACGATGAACTTTGAAGTCTCTGCTAACTATAACGCTTCAGCTACCTACGAGATTTTTTATGATCAATTTACTACACCTTTAGCTAGTGGTAGTTTAAATATTTCATCTGGACAAACCAGTTACATTCCTTTTACACTCAATGAGCCAGGGGTCGTATTTTGTGTTGTTACACAAGGTGGAACCAAAACGAAGGCTGTTGCTGCATTCTCACCTTATGAGATCGAACAACTAGAAGCAGAGCCTGCTGACTTTGATGCCTTCTGGGATCAGAAAAAAGCAGAATTGGCAGCTGTGCCAATGGACCCTAATCTAACTTACTACGCTGGAAATTCTTATACCACAACTTATAAAATTGATTTGGCTCAAATTGATGGACGCCGTGTTTATGGCTACATTTCAATTCCTTCGGGAGCTGGCCCATTCCCTGCTATTTTGGAATTGCCAGCATACGGAAGCGGAGCCAACACAGTAAGCCCTGGTGATTTCATCGCTGAGAGAGGCGGAGCTATTTCTATGAAAATTAGTATTCACAACGGACCACTTAATCAAGGTGATCCCAACGCATATGAACCGAATGAAATAGACGACGCTGACAATATTTATATCCGATATGGTGTTTTGGCAGCTTTGCGTTCAATCGATTATATTTTTACACGTAGCGACTTTGATGGAGAAAGTATGGGGGTTGTTGGAGTAAGCCAAGGAGGCGCTTTGTCTATGATGGTTGCAGGTATTGATGAGCGTATCAAATTACTGTCCTATGCACACCCAGCTTACTGTGAACACGCTGGTTTACCAAATGATAAAGCCAGCGGATTCCCATTCTATGTAAAAAGCTCACAAGATACGGATGGTTCTACTGCACATGAATTAGCAACGATTGCGGCTACAAGATATTATGATGCCATCAATTTCTTGAAACGGTATGATGGACCTTCTTTAGGCTTCATTGGTTATAAAGACGAAACCAGTTTGGCTTCAGGAATTTTTGCTGCCTATAACGGTTTGACAGGACCATCTGTGTTGTTACACGAAATCGAAATCGGTCACAATCCAATGCCAGGAGAATATTGGAATGGAAGATATGATTTTTTCCGCCGTCATTTTCCTGCTATGGCAAATCCACCATGGCCTTTTTCGGATGAAACAACAGGCTATGGAGTTGATGCAGGAGCTGATGCTTCTGTTTCGCAGGGAACTGCCTTAGGTCTTTCTGGTAAAGCTTATGATAACGAAAACTTAAATACCTCTTGGCCTGTAGTATGGGAAGTGCTTAGTGGACCTGGTTCCGTTAACTTTGGGAATGCGACTTCGGCGAATACTAGCGCAACTTTTTCTCAAGAAGGAACTTATGTTTTACGTTTTTCTGCTACTGATTACGGATTGCTTAATTCTATTTCAAAGTATTATCGAATAGCTGATCAAATTACAGTTGTAGTTGGTTCAGGAAACGGTAATCCATCTACACTTAGTTTAGATTGTCCGAATAATATCAATCAGGTTTTACCGACAGGTAGTAGTAATACATCAATTAATTGGACTACACCTTTCCCTTCTGGGAATTGTCCTAATGGTGGACTTAATATAAGTCAAACATCAGGACCACAAAATGGTACATCACTTTCTGTTGGAACTTATACTGTAGTTTATCAGGCTACAGATAATTGCAATAACAACACAAGCTGCAGTTTTACAATTACAATTGAATCGGGGACAATTAACCCAAGCAACTATTGTGAAGCGGCAGGTTCTGCTCCTTGGTTTGAATGGATCAGTGCCGTGAATTTTGCAGGGATCAATAATTTTTCAGCTAAAGAAAGTTATGGAGATTTTACTAATTTGAGTGCCGATGTTAATACAGGACAGTCCTATCCAATTTCAATTACGGCTGCTTTTAGTTGGCAGTCAGATGATGTATATGTTCGTTCTTGGATTGACTACAACAACGATAATATTTTTCAGGTATCGGAAGAAGTTGTTTTCTCTGCAGAAGCATTAGTGGCAGGTAGCGGGGGAGCAACGTCCAATGTACTAAATGGAACGGTTACCATTCCTGCTAATGCCGTGATTGGGTCTACCCGAATGCGTGTGGCATTGCAAAGAGACGCATATGCAAATCCTTGTGAAACTTTTCAATATGGTGAAGTAGAAGACTATACGATTAATATCAATGAAGGTGTAACGCCATCATTTTTGACAATTGATTGCCCACAAAATATAGCAGTAACAGCTCCTCAAGGAAATGATGAAGCGATAGTCACTTGGTCACTACCAAATACTTTTTCAAACTGTTCTACAGGAAATATTTCGCTGACACAAATTCAAGGCTTGCCATCTGGTTCTGCTTTTCCGGAAGGAACGACAAGTATTAGTTACTTGGCATCTGATGCCTGTGGAAACAATGAAACTTGTAGTTTTATTATTACAGTATCGGTAGATAATCAACCGCCATCGAATAGCTACTGTGAAAGCCAAGGGAATACACCGTGGAACGAATGGATCAGTAATGTATCGCTTGAGCAAATCAATAATACAAGTTCAAAAACAACCTACTCTGATTTTACAAACGAAATTGCAACTGTAGCGCAGGGAGGAGCATACACACTAAATGTTACCGCTGCCTATAGTTGGCAGTCGAATGATAATTATTTGCGAGTTTGGATTGATTTCAATCAGGATAACATTTTTCAGGAATCGACAGAGCTTGTCTTATCAGAAGTATTTGAAGAAGGTAATGGTGGTGCGACCTCTTCGCTCGGGACTACGGTTATCAATATTCCTTCAAACGCTGTGGCTGGTACTACAAGAATGCGCGTAGCACTTAAACGAGATGCTTTTGCTGGTCCTTGTGAAAGTTTTGCTTTTGGTGAAGTAGAAGACTATGGAATTAATATTTCAACAGCTAGTAACGCAACGCTTAGTATCACCTGTCCAAATACTATTGCAGTAACGATTCCTGTTGGACAAAACGATATTCCAGTTTTTTGGAATACTCCTAATACTAGCACTACTTGTGCTGGTAATAATGTAAACCTCAGTCAAACTCAGGGAGCAAATGCTGGTTCTTCATTTACAGAAGGAACTTATCAGATTAGCTATCAAGCGACAGACAATTGTGGCAATCAGGAAATTTGTAGTTTCAATATTATTGTTACGGAGGATAATACACCGCCAGCAGTGCTTAGTATTTTCTGCCCATCCAATATTTCTGTTGTAATTCCATTGGGGAATAACGATGTGGCCGTAAACTGGAATGCAGCAAATGGTATAACTACTTGTGCAAATACAGCAGTTGCGATTACCCAAATTCAAGGACCATCTTCTGGTGCTAACCTAAGTGTTGGTAGCTATTCAGTCTCTTATCAGGCTACGGATAATTGCAACAATACAGAAGTTTGTAATTTCACAATCACAGTAACGGCAGAGACAAGTAATGAAGACTATTGTGAGAGTCAAGGAAATACTCCATGGACCGAATGGTTGAGAAGAGTACAATTACAAGAAATTGATAATAATTCGTCCAAGACGCAATATTCAGACTTTACAAATCTGATTGCAAATGTTGATCAAGGAGAAACAGTATCTCTTGCTGTAACATCTGGTTTTAGTTGGCAATCTGAGGATGCTTATTTGCGTGTTTGGATCGACTATAATCAGGATGGAGTTTTTCAAGAGCCATCAGAAATTGTTCTATCTGATATTTTGTATTGGGGATCTGGAGGTGCAACTTCTGTGAATAGTGCAGCTGACATTTTAATTCCGTCAACAGCAGTTAGTGGTCAGACTAGAATGCGTGTTGCTTTGAAGCGTAATGCTTTCGCAGATCCTTGTGAAGCCTTTTCTTTTGGAGAAGTGGAAGATTATACAATTAATGTAGCAGAGACTTCAGTTAACTATGTATTAACGCTCGACTGCCCACAAAACATTAACTTCAATATTTCTCAGGGATCCAATACTGCATTGGTTAATTGGCTTGCTCCAGTGCCATCAACAACATGTCAAAATTCAACAATAGACTTGCAGCAAACAGAAGGGCCCAATCAGGGATCTTATTTGTCGGAAGGCAGTTACAATATTGTTTATAAAGCAACTGATTTATGTGGCAACACAGAGTACTGTAATTTCATTTTAACGGTAGTTGATAATAACAATAACGAACCTGTTGATTACTGCAACTCCTCAGGGAATTCGCCTTGGGAAGAATATATTTGGAAAGTTCGATTTGGATCGATCAATAATACTTCTTTTAAGGAAGGATATGGAAACTTTACCAATCAGAGTACGATAGTAAATATGGGAGACCAAACCCAAATTCGTATTCAACCAAAGTTTAGTTTTGAAACGTGGGACGAATACTTCAGAGTATGGATTGACTGGAATCAGGATGGTGATTTTTATGATAGTGGCGAAATGGTATTCTCTGATATTTTGGATGGCGATTTTAATGGAAGTGCTCCTCCTGTTATAGGACTAATAGAAACACCTCTCTACGCACTTACAGGGGAAACTCGAATGCGTATATCCATGCGACGTGAGGCATATCCTGGAGCTTGTAGTACATTTGGATTTGGAGAAGTAGAAGATTATACGGTGATTGTCAATGATCCAGGACAAGGCCTTGAAGGACAGGCTTCGGAATTTTTATTTATGACCGCAGCTAAAGAAAATGGGGTTTCAAAACTAAACTGGGACTGTAATACTGCGGACCGTACAAGTAAGTTCGAAGTTGAACGTTCTTTTGATCAAAATAATTTTGAAAAAATTAGTGAAACGGCAGTTACGTTAAATGCAACGAGCGCTAGTCATTTTACTGCAGTTGATCAACAGCCTCAATCTGGGAGAAATTTTTATCGGATCAAGCAGATTTTTAATGATGGATCTATACGTTATTCTGCTGTTCGGAAATTGGAATACCCTGTTCTGGAAAAAGAAATACTACTTTTTCCTAATCCAGCAATAAATGAAATTTATATTCAACTCAGTGCCTTCCAAGGCGAGTCAGTTGTTCTTGAAATAAATAATGCGCTTGGCATAAAAATGATGGATGTTGATGTTGATAATTGTACGCTAACACCATTGAGAATTAATCTAAGCGATTTTGAAAATGGAATGTATATTATTTCTGTAATCCAAAAATCTGGAAAGCGAAAGAGTCAATGGTTCTTAGTGGAGCGCTTAGACTAAAACGGGAGGCTATCTTTAAATATCCCTCACTCATTTAGCAGCTAGCCAAATTATTCGCTAATTTAATTTGACTAGCTGCTTAAAGTCATTAGTTGATTTTTTTGCTTAATGACGATGGTTTTCTCTTCGGATTTTAAAAAGAGACGACTTGTAGTTATAAGTACTTTTTTGTAAATTGTATCTCGCTTGAAAAACTGATCATCTTTTTTAAGGTTCCCTTAATCGATTAGTTTGTTTTAATCCATTCCATTAATTTTTCCTGTAGCTGGTCAACGGCTATTGTTTAACTATACGTTACTATTAATTAGTGCTTTATAAATAAGCATCTAATACTATATACCCTTGAATTAAATTATAAAGACAAAATCAAAAATGATGAAAAATTATTTTACCAATTACTTAGCATGGTTTGAGGAAAGGTTTATTTGGAGTACTTTATCCAAAAGAAGTTTAATCCTTTCTCTAACTAGAGCATTTTCACTTACCCTGTTTATGGTATTTTTTAGCTGTCAAATTTATGCGCAGCAAATTTATATCAATGAATTTATGGCTTCTAATTCATCTACCATTGTAGATGGTGTGGACTATGATGATTGGGTTGAATTGTATAATGGAGGTTCCAATTCTGTCAACATTGGAGGAATGTATCTTTCCGATGATTTGGCAAATCCTACGCTTTGGCAAATTCCAACAGGCAACTCTTCAGTTACAACTATTCCTGCAGGTGGGTACCTGTTGTTGTGGTTTGATAAGGAAACAGCTCAAGGCCCTTTGCACGTTGATGCAAAGTTGGGCTCCGGAGGTGAAGATATCGTATTGACTGCGAGTAATGGAACTACTATAATTGACTCTTATACTTATGGTCCACAAATAAGTGATGTATCAGAGGGTCGTGTAGGTGATGGTAATTCAAACTTTGATTTCTTTGGAGTACCTACTCCAAATGCAGCTAATGATTCTGATCCAGGAGCACCATTCGCTGATGTTCCAGTTTTTAGTATTGATGGAGGCCAGTTTACCGGTAGTGTTACACTCACCTTGTCTGGCTCAGGAGATATCCGCTATACAACTGACGGTAGCGAACCAACAGAGTTTGATGCGCTTTACAACGGGCCAATCACAATTAGCTCTAACACACCTATTCGTGCCAAAGCATTTGATGCTCCAGCTTTACCAAGTCCTGTAGTGACGAATACCTACCTCTTTAATGTATCACACGATTTTCCAATTGTAGCTTACACCGCAGATCCAGACGAGATGTTTGATCCTGCTACAGGAATCTATCCAAACTATCTAGAAGATATCGAAATAGTAGTAAACGCAGAATTTTGGGAACCAAATGGAACGGTTGGTTTCAATATGCTTTTTGAATCAGAAGTACAAGGAACGGGAAGTGCATCGCTTGAACATAAGCCACTGGCTTTAAAAGCAAAGAGTAGCTTAGGATCTGCTGTTATCCCATATCAGGTATTCCCTGACTTGCCATTTCAAGAGCATAGAAGTTTGACACTTCGTAATTCTGGTCAAGACTGGAATATTACTATGTTCCGTGATGCAATGGTATCTAGTTTAGTTGCTGACCTTTCTGATGTTGGTACAATTATTAAAAAACCAGACATGTTTATGCAAGGTTTTCGGCCTGCAGTTATGTATCTAAATGGTGAGTATTGGGGGATTAATAATGTCCGTGAAAGAATCGATAAGAGGTACCTCAAAGTTCATTTTGACTTAGATGATGATGAGGTTGATTTCTTAGAAAATAAAAGTGAAGCAAAAGAAGGAGATTTAGTGGAATGGGATATTTTGGAAACCTTCCTCGAAAATAATTCATTGACTTCTGATGCAAACTACCAGTATGTAAAAGACAATGTTGATCTAAATCATTATGCTGATTATGTTGCATTCAATTTATTCATTGATGCACAGGATTGGCCAGGTAATAATAATCGTAGATGGCGCAAACGTGCAGAAGGAGAGAAGTGGCGTTGGATCTCTTGGGATCTCGATTTTACATTTGGATTATTTGTACCGGGGCAACCTTGGAATTCTGGTAATGCCAATTATAATACCCTTGGTCGTATGTTAGACTTAGGTGGATTCAATTGGCCTACGCCAGATTGGTCTACCTTACTTTTTAGACGATTAGTAGAAAAAGATGAATGGAGAGATAACTTCATCAATCGTTTGGCTGATCAAATGAATATACTTTACACTCCTGAACGAATTAATGATAGAATTGACGAATTCGTTGCTACCTATGATTCTGAAATCCAACAACATCACGACCGTTGGTCTGGGGGGTACCAAGTATGGGATGAGAATGTTCAGAAATTACGAAATTTTGCAAATGCAAGAACCAACGTAGTTCGTAACAACGTGATCAGTGAATTCTCAAACGTTAGTGGTACTTCAAGTATTACGATCAATCTAAACCCGTCTAACCGTGGTGAAGTTGATTTGAGCACAATTACTATTGATGGTCCGGATAACGGATGGAGTGGTACCTATTTCCGAGGAGTAGATGTTCCAGTTCGTGCCTATCCAGATAGAGGTTATATCCTCAATAATTGGTCTGGTGGACTTTCGGGTAACAACCCTAATGAAGCAAAGAGCTTAACTGGTAGTACAAGCATTACTGCTAACTTCATAAAAGGATCTACTTCAACACAGTCAATCGTTATCAATGAGATTAACTATAATTCACCTGATGGTCAAGAATCTGGTGACTGGGTAGAATTATACAATCCAAATGGAAGTACCGTTAATATCAGTGGATGGTATTTTGAAGATGAAGGCGGTAGCTTTTTTGGTATTCCTGGAGGAACAACTATTGCTCCTGGAGGCTACCTTTTATTAGTAGAAGATGAATCTAAGTTCAATGCTATTCACCCGGGTGTAAACAATTACATCGGTGAGTTTGGTTTTGAGCCAAGAGGTTTTGGTTTGAGTGGTGGAGGTGAATTAATCACCCTGAAAAATGCAGATGGTGAATTAATCGATGAAGTTGATTATGATGACAATAGTCCTTGGCCAACGGAGGCAGATGGTGATGGTCCAACACTTCAACTTATCAGCCCAAATCTTAATAATGCACTTGCTCAGAGCTGGCAGGCAATTCCTGCTACGCCAGGTGCATTGAACATCGTAGGGAACGCACAAAATCAAACGATAAGTTTTCCATCTATTCCTAATAAGTTAACAACAGATGGACCTTTTTCAAT
Source organism: uncultured Saprospiraceae bacterium (assembly GCA_937921775.1). Classification (GTDB taxonomy): domain Bacteria; phylum Bacteroidota; class Bacteroidia; order Chitinophagales; family Saprospiraceae; genus CALGLS01. Next base: position 22,554 of record CAKZUK010000019.1, on the reverse strand, counting down.
TAGTGCAACTGCAAGCTCAGGATTGGCAGTGAACTTTACTATTGTTTCTGGGCCAGCTACGATTTCTGGAAATACAATTACTTTGAACGGAACTCCTGGAACTGTTTCGGTGCAAGCCAATCAGTCAGGAAATGGAGATTATAATCCAGCTCCTTCTGTTACTCGTACCTTTAATGTGACTGCACCAAACACTGGATGTAATGTTACTTGGACTACCACATCTAATTCTATTACTGTTTCCGGATTGAATGCTCCTCATGCTATTTTTAAACTTTTCAGCCCAACATGGTCGACCGTTTATGAGTGTAATGATAACTGTAGTAATCCTGAAACTGTAGGTGGACTAGCAGAAGGTATTTACCACATTGATGTACAATTGTATGATGCCAACTGGCAACCAATTTGTAATCTACAAGAAGATGTAGATATCAGTGGCGGCGGCGGTTGTACTGATAATGACAACGATGGATTTTGTGCTGCTGATGATTGCAATGATAACAATCCAAATATTCCAGCGACACCTGGTAGCTCTTGTAATGACGGTGATTCAAATACAACGAACGATGTAATTCAATCAGATGGTTGTACTTGTGAAGGTACACCAGTAGGAGGTGATGCTTGCGATGATGTTAGTATTTCAACTAATGGTAACTCAATTACAGTTTCTGGTTTGAATACACCAATTACTCAAGTTCAAATTTTCAATCCAACTTGGCAACAAGTTTTGAACTGCTCAGGAGATTGTAATAGTTCAGAAACGGCTTCGAACCTAACGGAAGGAGATCACTTTATAAGAGTGCGTTTGTATAACGCGAACTGGCAGCTTATCTGTGAGGTAACTGAAACGGTAACCGTTGGCGGCGGAGGTGGCTGCACAGATAATGACAATGATGGAGTTTGTGCTGCTGATGATTGTAATGATAACAATCCCAATATTCCAGCTACAGTAGGTACTTCTTGTAATGATGGTGATTCAAATACAACGAACGATGAAATCCAGTCAGATGGTTGCACTTGTGCAGGTACTCCAATAGGAGGCGGTGCAGATGTAGGTTGTGGTATAAGCTACACCAGCACTTCGTCTAGTATTACAATTACCGGACTTGAAGGAGGACATGTAATTATGAAGTTATTTAGTCCTAATTGGGCTACGGTGTATGACTGTTTCGATGATTGTCCAAATCCTTTGACACTTTCAGGTTTAGCTTCAGGTACTTACCACCTGAGTGTTAATTTGTATGATTCCAACTGGAATGCAACCTGTGATTTGTTAGAAGATGTAATCATTGGAAGTGGCTCACCATTGGAAGGAGTTGCTGGTTCAGATGTCTTGTTTTTCAATGCTATGAAAAACGGTCGTTCAGTTAATCTAAACTGGGTAACAAATACCAGCTTCAAGACAACGAGCTTTGAAGTGGAGCGTTCAGTAGATGGTAACATATTTGAGGACGTGACTGAAACTTCAAGTTTTGGAGACAGTGCTGATGAATTGTATTATCAGACAGAAGATAAGAATCCTTATGTTGGAATCAACTATTATCGTTTGAAGCAAATTTTGACAGATGGAAGTATTATTTATTCAGGTTTGAAGAAAATAAACTTCCAGTTAGAATTGGACCAGGTACTTGTTTTCCCTAATCCAGCAAATGATAATTTGTATATCAACTTGAAAGCTTATGTAGGTTTGTCTGCAGAGATCGTGATCTACAACCAATTGGGTGAACGACTTGATTTACAATCTATTGAAGCGCTAACGGAAGAGCCAGTTCGCTTTAATGTAGAAGCTTACAATAGTGGTATGTATTTCATTGATGTAAAAGTGGATGATATGAAACGAAGAAGTTTCCGCTTTGTGAAGGGAAAGTTATAATATCAACTATTGATAAGCAGATTGACTAAATCTGTTTAAATGGGGGATGAGCAAAGCTCATTCCCCATTTTTATTTTTTGTCAGATTTCTCGCAGGTACGTTTCTTTTTTTGTACATCTAGCGTCAATTTTTCAACTAGTGTCTATCTGAACTGATATGAAGTTGATAATTGCTTAGCTTGAAGTTTGGTTTTAAAAAATATACGTTCTTTGACAAATAATGTGACCAATGTTAAAATGAAAACAAAAGTGACCGAAGGAAACCTTGATTTTATTTTATCATTGGGTTCTATCACGGGATTTGTCAATGAACCAAAATATATAAGTATGAAAAAAATAATTCTATTACCATTTGTTTTACTCTGTTGTTTTAGTTCTTTTGCACAGTCTTCAGGCGAAAATTTATTTGACAATAATACCCTTCACGAGATTCGGATTTATTTTGAAGAAGATGACTTTTGGGACATTTTGACTGAAAATTATCAAGTAGGTTCTTACAGCGGAGAGGTTGACTATTTGCAAACCACCCAAATAATAATAGATGGGAATACATTAGATACAGTTGGTGTTCGCCAGAAAGGTTTCTCGTCTCACTTCGCATCCAACGAGTTTAAGAAATCAATAAAAATTGATTTTAATGAATTTGTTTCCGGGCAAGAATATGATGGACTTCGTAAAATAAATCTAGCTAATGGTGTAGGAGATCCATCTTTTCAACGTGATATGCTCTGCTACGATATGATGCGAACTGCTGGTATTGCTGCGCCCCGTACGGCACATACCACGCTTTACTTAAACGATCAGTATTGGGGAATTTACGTACTCATTGAGCAAGTGGATAAAACATTTGTTTCTGAAAATTTTGATGACGATAATGGTGACCTCTTTAAAAACATGGGCTGGTCAGCTCTAGAATATTTGGGTACTAACCCTACCAGCTACAAAGAATTTTTTGAACTAAAAACCAATAAAACGGAAGATAACTGGAGCGACTTTATCGAACTTTGTGATGTCATCAATAACACCTCTATCTTTAATTTTCCCGATGCAATTCAAAAAGTTTTTGACGTGGATGAATACTTGCGTGTTTTGGCAATTGATGTTTTGACAAATAACTGGGACTCGTATATCGAACATGGCCGTAATTGGTATTTGTATCACGAACCAGAGGATGGTTTGTTCCACTGGGTGCCTTGGGATTATAACCTGTCGATGGGTGGAAACTTTGATACAGCTGGTAGCCCAATTGCTTTAGATACGATTTGCCCCTTGATTCCTGAATTTAGCGCAAGCTATATAGACGACACACTTTTCTTAGTAGATGAATCTACGGATGCTGTTACTTGGTCATGGACTTTAGGAGATGGCAATATATCTGTTGATCAAAATCCAATACATATTTATGATAGCATTAGTATTTACAATGTATGTCTGACCATCACGAATACCTTTGATGATTCACTTTGCAGTAAAACAACTTGTCAAAATATAGACATGACTTATAGTGTGGCTGATTGCAGCACCATTCAAAATGGAAGCTGTCCTTATCCCGCTGATGATCCGGTTGTGCAAGAAGTAATGGCGGTAGATCCTTTCTGCTGTGATAATGATTGGGATGGAATTTGTCAAATGATTTATGATGATATATCTAACGGCGGTGGTCCTGGCACGACGGGTGGTCCGCCAATTTTTAGTTTCCCCCTAATTATCAATAATCCGGATCGAGTACTGATCGATCGCTTAATGGATGTCTCTGATTTTAGGCAACAATATTTAGAACATGTTTGTGAAATCATGGACAACAATTTTACTGCCGAGCGACTTTATCCAATGGTTGATGCCGCCGCAGCGCTAGTTCGAGAGGATATTTATTCCGATCCGTATTACTTGTTTACTTCCAATTACTTCGAATACGATGTTGGATTTGGTGGCTTGGCAAACGGAGCCTCGATCCCTCAGATAAAAGTATTTATAGATGAACGTATTCCACAGATATGGGATGATTTAGATGACCTCAACTATACCTGCGATAGTTGGACAACGACTGTAGAATGGCATGATGTGGTTATCAATGAATTTGTAGCATCAAATGATAGTACCTCCACGATCACTGATGGAGATGGTGAATTTGAAGATTGGATAGAATTGTATAATAACTCAGATCAAGAAATTAACCTTTTTGGTTTTTACCTAAGTGACAATGCTGACAATCCAAGAAAATGGCGGTTTCCTACAGATGCAAGCATTGGAGCCAACGAGTTTCTGATTGTATGGGCAGATAAAAATGAATCAGAAGAAGGCATACATGCAGGTTTTGAATTGGCAAAAGATGGGGAGCATATTGTGTTGACTCACCAGGATGGAACCATCATTGATTCCATCAGTTACGATGAGCAAGTTACAAATGTGCCAAGCGCAAGAGTTCCAAACGGGACTGGTGATTTTGTCAACCAAACCGAAACTTTCGATGCCAGCAATGATATCGTGATCTCGGTTGTTGATCCTGATCAGTTAGGTTTCAATGTTTATCCAAACCCCGCCAATACTTTTGTGCAGGTTACCTTTGATGAAACGATGTCTAGTTCAGCTAGTCTGCGTATCCGCAATGCATTAGGACAAACCATCTCAGAGATAAAATTAAATAATAGTCGAACACATAATTTTGCCGTTGACAAGCTAAGCACGGGTATTTACTTTATGGAAGTTTTTGATGTATCAACTACGAGTACGAAAAAGTTTGTGATTAGTAGATAGATGAGAAGAGGGAAGACGGAAGTTTCCTGCTTCGGGTAGACCAATATTGACTACTCCATCTTAGAGATTTCCGTCTTTGGCCTTTTTTATTGTAATTTAGCTCAAGCGAATCACTAATCTCATCGCAAAGCAAAGACAATTATGGAAAAAACAAACGCCTTACGAATACTTGACAAACGAAAAATAAAATACGAAATAATAAAGTACACTTACGATCCAGAAAACCTCAATGTAGCAAAGATAGCAGAGGCGAATAATATGGATGTGGCAATGATTTACAAAACGCTTGTTGCTAAGGGAGACAAAACAGGCATCCTAGTAGCTGTCGTCCCCGGAGATGCAGCACTAGATCTCAAAGCATTGGCAAAAGCCAGTCGAAACAAAAAAATTGCCTTAATACCTGTTAAAGAAATTCAAGGAATTACGGGCTATATCCGTGGAGGCTGCTCACCTCTAGGTATGAAGAAAAGCTTTCCAGTTTATATTGATGAGGCGGTTACCAAACACGACTTAGTATATGTAAATGCTGGTCAGAGAGGCTTACTGTTTGGCTTAGAGCCAAGTGACCTTCAAGCGGTGTCTAGGGCGGAAATATTGCCTATTAGTAAGGCATTGGACGAATAGGACTGATTTTTGTCTGCTATGTTATATATCCTGTCCTTATGTTTAGGTTGGATATAATGAAACTAGCCAGCACCCCCGCTAATCCCATAAATATTAGGATCTTGAAGACTTTACCATTAATTGTACTGTTGTGTCTTTCTTTGCTGATTCCAATGTCTAATCTTGTAGCGCAGGAGATTTTAACGCCTATGCGTGAAATGTACTGTAAACCTGGAGTAGATGGTAAGTCTCCCAGCAAAGGTATTTTAGTAGAATATGGTCTTTTTCCGTCTTATAAAATCAACGCTGAATCAGAAAAGAATAGTCATCTCCATGCCAATGAGCATTTGCTAATCAAGCTTAAGGCTCCAATTATTAATAGAAAACGGATTAAATTTTTGATTGGAGTACGCCACTTTCGGGAAGCCTACGATTTTGGGAGTATTGATGTAGATGACCAATGGTTGTTTAAGAATCTGGAGAATAAAACCTTAAAGAATACACGTTTTAGTGCCTACCTAAGTGGATCAATTAGTTCCAAGCATTATTTTGGATTTAAAGGAGAAGCAGCTTATACAGGAGACTACAAAGGACTAGTCAATCTGGATAAGCGATATCGCCATTTGTATCTGGTTAGTATTTTTGGAATGAAACCACACGCTAAAAAAGAGTGGGGGCTAGGAGTTGTTTCAAGATTTGGATTTAGAGGAAATATGGTATTGCCTTTTTTGATTTACAACCAAACGTTTAATGAGCATTGGGGGCTTGAGTTTACGGCTCCGGTGAAAATGATGCTGCGATATAATCTCAATAAAAAATCACTCTTCTTATTCGGTCCTGAATTTGGATCTCGTTTCTACTCAGTAGATTTTATGGAAACACCCACCAATGGTCCAGTTGGACAATACAATATTCGAAGATCCGAAACCCAATTGAATATGGCTTATCATCAGCAGGTATCTTCTTGGTTTTGGTGCGAAATTAAAATGGGCTATGTGCATTACAATGCCGCCGAATTTCAGGGTGTCAATTCAGCAGAAGCTATTGATTTTGAAATCAACCCTTCGGATGGCCTGTTCCTTAAGCTTGGTGTTTTTCTAAGCCCTCCAAAGTCTTATTTCGATAAGTAAATAGGAAAGAGATTAGTGAATAGCGGGAGTTTGAATACTTACTTCTCTAAGAGCTCTTTCATCCTAGCTAGATTAAGCGCCTTTCCTGGCCCATATATACGATTTGCTTCATCAGTGAAGTAGCTATGATTATTCAGAAAGTTATAATTGATTTCATACCATTCTTTGTCAGTATAGAGCTCATCACAGAAGTATAGCCATTCAGAACGCAGTCTTTTGCTATAGTCCTCAAATTTTTCTGACCCAAGGCTCGCCAAATCCGCATCTTTAATAATCTGTTCAGAAATAGAATGAGGGGGTTCTTCGACGATGGTAGCGTGGATACAAGCAACAATTGCCTTGATTTTACCGCTAGGATAAGCTTCCTGTTGCAGAAAGTCAGTAGCCATCTGCTCGCTAGCTAGCTCATGTCCTTGGTAGATTTTCAAATACCCAAGATCGTGAAATAAGGCCGCAATGGTCAAGGTTTCTAGTTCATCCTCGCCTAAATTATAGGGTTTTGCCAGCAATAAGCAACTGGAGAGCACACCGAATGTGTGATCAAGGTCATGATAGACAAAGTCTTTAGGTAGCTTTTCCACAATGATATGTGTAGCATATTCTTTTGACTTTTGTATGATAGAGCTGGCTGTCATATAGTAAATTTCCCTAGTGATTTTCCCCAGCAAACGAGCCAGAATATCACAGTTGTTATAATTTTACCGAAATATAAACAAACTCCTTGAAAGGAAAGGTTTGTTTTAGCGATAGTTTATGGTTTAGATAATTCTCTAAGTTGTTTTTATAAACTCTAATAATAAATAATTAAAATATAAAGGCTTGCACCAAACGTTGGTAATATATATATTTAGGCCATCTGTTGTTTTCGAAAAAATAACATTAGCGACATCTATATGTGGACAGTTAGTGTAATTCAGTAAGATTTTAAATGTATTTAGCTTGTTGGTTAAAAAAAAGTTGATACTTACTTGGAAAAATAGTATCTTTTAATCATCTTAGCCGTCTCAATAAGGCAAATGATTGATACCTTTTTTTCTAAACTATTTTTTCTAAACTATTTTTTAAAACGTCAGGGCTATGCTTATTATTTACATCGTCTCAGGAGCTTTCATCCTGAGTAGCGGACTGGTTATCGGTGCTAACCTATTCGCTCAGAAAAGTAGAAGATAACTACTTGTAAAACTCAAACATCTAAACTTCCTAACGAAAAATAGTCCCTTAGACATATCACCTTATTCAGGAAATTTATTTCCACCTCCCCATTCGCTAAAATACGGTTAATTTAGATTTTAAAAAACAATGTTAAAATTTCGTTTAACCAATATTAAACGTGGTTAATATTTATTGTCTGTACCGACCAATATTGAAATTATAACTTTGCTTCTTAAACTGAAAAACGCTGCCAGAATAAGTCTCGACTTATCTCTGGCAGCGTTCTTTGGTTTAAACTGTAAAGGTTCATTAGGCTTGCGCTCTTTCAATTCACGCTGTATCATGGTGTACCGTTTGAGCGAGGCCGAAGCTCTTATTTAGAGTACCATCCGCCGCGACCATGCTTTCCCTTGCTCTTATGACGTCTATTCTTGCAACCTGACTTAGCTTTCTCAGTCACCATTAAGTTGATACTCAAACCAGCAGTTATTGCATGATAGCCAGCCTTATATCCTTCTGATCCAGGAAATGACTCAAAACCGGGCACTTGCATAGGATCTCGATCAACAAAGTGGTAGCTATATCCAATCTCTAAATGTAAGTTCATATAGATCGGCCCTGAAAGACCAATTCCTCCATGATAACCTAACTTTTTGTCAAATTTATGAACAAAAGATTCATTCACACCATTGATCGTTTGTTCATAGGTGTAATAACCAGCACCTCCCTTCAACACAATTCCAGCACGATATACAGGTATAGAAGAAATGTTTATTCGCAAAAAACCACCATAAAAAGTTTCGTTCAATGAAGTACTAACTCCAGGCAATCTATCAAAGGTAAACGTCGAGTTGGTCAGACTCTGGCGATACTCGAATCCCAGCTGAGCATACTCATGTCCTCCGGCAATCCGAACACCAATAGGAGTAGATCCTGCCTCTGAATAATCCTCTATTTCATAATCAGGATGATCATAGTTTGGAATATTATAACCAGAAAATAACTCCAAATGAAAATGCTGCGAAAATCCAATCACAGAGATTAGCATACAGCTGAATAGAAGAATTAATTTTTTCATTTTAAAATAGTTAATGTGATGAGTAAATGCTTTGATAATTACAGTTTTTGACTAGAGTCAAAAAGGGTAGACCGAATAAGAGAAATAGATTTGGAGATTTACTTTGGATTTGGATTCAATACTCTGTAACATAAGTTAGTTAAGAATTTGAATGCATTGTTTTTTAGTGAGGACGATTCCAATATTTTTAAGAATAGCCTAAGCTATTTGAGAAAATTTGGAAGAAGTCATCGCTGAAAAAGAACATTCAAAAATTAAATAAATTTATGTTACATAGTATTCAATACCTTGTACTTAAACAACTTCAATATAAATATAGGTCAAAATAAATAATATCTAAGGCTTATCTGTAAACTTTTATTCGGTTTGCCTCAATTTTTACATGTACCAATAGTTATGCCTAGTTGTATTAGCCTTGGTAGACATATTTTATATTATGTAGTCGGGCATTATTGTTTTGCCGAAATTCAGACATATTTTAGATTATATCTGCTGATAAGTTTCCTTATTATGTCGTACCTTAGTGATCCTCTTTTGCTGTATTTAATCCTACCCATTAACTGATGTTTTTTAGTCATTGTAAAATGGCCAATTTGTTCATTCTGAAAAGTAAAATACTATGAGTTCCCATAAATGGTGTAATAGCGCTTATCCAACTTTCATTTTTATAATGACCTTCTTCCTACTTGCTAATACTGCTTGGTCTCAAAGTGGTAAAGAGCGATCAGTTGAAGTAAGTGTAACGACCCAGGTGAATCCACCCGTATTTAATTTCTCGTGGCCTGCTGATCCTACCGCCAATAATTATAAAGTCTACAAGAAAAGCTTGGAAGCGACTGATTGGGGAGATCCTATTACTACACTCCCAGGAGATGCAACAACTTTTTCAGATGATGACATTGAAGTAGGGCTAGGTTATGAATATGGCTTTTTTAAAAAAGAATTTGATCTCGTTATTGATACCGTTTGTGTCACTCCGGGAACTGAACTCCGCTTCAAAATAAGCGATATGTATGGCATCGGTCTTTGTTGCAATTTTGGTTTCGGCTATTACAAAGTCGAAGCTTGTGGCCAAATTTATGCCTACGGCGATAATTTTGGAACAGAAGAAATTACCATTTTCAATCTCTGTAATAATGGGGGGACCTGCGAAGAAGTCATCATCACCCTTTCGCCAGATATGTTTCCAAACAGTACTTCTTGGACGCTCAAAAACGATCAAACGAATGAAGTTTTGGCAAGCTCAGGTGACGTCGGTAATTTTATTGATGAGCGACCAAAATACGGATTTATTTACGCAGGTATCCAACTTCCTGCTCAAGAAAACAGAGGTACGATCCTGCTCATGATAGATGACGAATACTTAACACCACTCGAAGATGAACTCAAACGACTCGAAATGGATTTATTCCTCGATGGCTATAAAGTTCAGCGTCGTAGCGCAAATAAAAATGATGCTGTCACTTCTGTTCGCAGCTCTATTCAGGAAGTGTACAACAGTGGTTCCAACTTAAAAGCGGTTTACCTCATCGGTCATATACCCGTTCCTTATTCAGGTGATATGTATCCCGATACACATAGCGAAAATCATTGGGGAGCTTGGTCTGCCGATAGCTACTATGGCGAGATGAACGGTAATTGGACCGATAATCTAGTGAACAACACCCTCGGTTTTTTCGAAAGAAATCACAATGTTCCTGGCGACGGAAAATTTGATCAGGATTCGATTCCTAGTGAAATGGAATTACAAGTTGGTCGGGTTGATTTCTTTGACATGGACGATTTTGCGCTAAGCGAAATAGAACTGACTCGTCGCTATTTGGATAAATCGCATGCCTTCAGAAATGCCCAGATTGAAGTTCAACGTAGAGCTTTGGTAGACGATAACTTCGGCAATCAATTTGCAGCACCTTCTGCCAGCGCTTGGCGAAATTTTGCACCTATGTTTGGAGCAGCAGGTACCGAAGAAGTTGATTATTTTTCAACCATGAGCAATGAGACTTATCTATGGTCATATGGATGTGGATCAGGTTCACATATTAGTTCGAGTGGAATCGGAACGACGGAAGATTTTGCATCAGATTCTTTACTCACCGTCTTTACCATGTTATTTGGTTCGCAATTTGGAGATTGGGACAATCCCAATAATTTTTTACGCGCACCGCTTGCTCAAGGTCTTACGCTCACCAACGTGTGGGCAGGTAATCCGCCTTGGGCTTTTCATCACATGGCAATGGGCTATCCCATCGGCTACAGCGCACTGCGTACCTTGAATAGTAATAATGCGGTTTACCTCAACGGTCCTCAACTCGTACATGCCAACTTACTCGGAGATCCATCGCTACGTATGCATCCCGTCAAAGCAATTGAGAACTTAGCATTACTTTCTGATGGTGTACAAGTAGAGCTGAGCTGGACGGCTCCCATAGATGAAGACGTGGCTGGATATTATGTTTACAGAAGTGATACACTATTGGGAGACTATCAAAGAATTACGCCGGATCTAGTTATCGATCCACAGTTTGTTGATGTTAATCCACCTGTTGGTGAAAACCTTTATATGATAAAAACGGTGAAGTTGGAGAATTCAGGTAGTGGTAACTATTATAACCTTTCATTGGGGGTGATTGATTCGGTCGATTTTGTTTTGACTAATGAGCTGCTATTGCAAGACCCAGCGACATTCTCAGTTGCTCCAAATCCGGCAACAGAATTTTTGAATATCAATTTTACAGAAAACATCAATTCAAAATTTGCGATAAGTGTGATAGATAAGTTAGGACGTACCGTTCTTTCCAAAACATATAATGCTGCCACAGTTGGTACATTCATACAATTGGATGTTGATCAACTAAATCCCGGTGTATACTTTATTCAATTAGAATCAAAAGGGGGCAAAACGTTCAGAAAAGTTGTGTTGATGGATTAGCACATTTGTAGCTGTTTAGTTGTTTATGATTTAAACAGAAGACGAAAATTACTCCCTAGCTTGTCGAGCTGGCTATGGAACAGTGGGAGCTTAGTAGGAAACTTTCGTCTTCGGTCATCCGTCAGGAATATTACAACATTTTTTAAATACCAATCATAAAATTTTCTAGGCATTCGCACAGAAAAGTATATCTTACGCACCTTTTCTCACGGCAATTATAGCATTAAAATTGCCATTGAAACTGCAATTCAAATTGAAGAACGTCCAACGTATCCTAAAAGGATCTATTCTCGAATATTTACTAAAGCATAGTGCTACACTTTTTGTAGGACTGGTGTGCCTGAGTTCTCTAGCACTAGTAGACTTTTACTTTATCGGACGTATAGGAGCGATGGAATTAGCTGCGGTCAGTTTTGCGGCCCCCGTTGTTTTTCTTGGGATTAATATTTTGCTGAGTTTGGGTGTTGGCGTTATGATCGTTGGTTCCAAACTGGTAGGGCAAGACGATTTAGAAACGGTCAATAAGCTGAGTTCAGCAGGTATCTACTTAGCCTTAGTCGTAGGAGTATTGATGATGTTAGTTGGCTATTATTTTCATGAAAATATATTTTCGATACTGAGAGCGGATCCAGAAATTATTGAATTAATTGCAGGTTACATGCAATACATCTATTTCAATTTTATTTTGATGGCTTTATTGATTGTTTTGCTGAAAATTCTTCAATCATTTGGAGAAGTAAAGATTCAAGCAATCGTCATGGTAATAGTTGTGATTCTTAATATTATTTTAGACCCCTTACTCATTTTTGGATATGGTCCTTTTCCAGAGCTTGGTTTAGAAGGTGCGTCGATTGCTACTTGTTTTGCAACAGGAGTTGGAGTCCTAATCCTTTTTATTGCTTCGACAAAGTATATATCGTATCGACCAAGTTCTATCACTTTTCGTTGGAGGCAAATACTCTATTTAGGTCTCCCTGTCTCACTTAGCAAGTCTATGATGCCACTTAGTAATGCAGCTATTACTGCCATGTTGGCCAGCTTCGGTAACGTAAGCGTTGCTGCTTATGGGATCGGATATAGGATAGACTTGATTGTACTTTTATTTTTAGTATCCTTATCTTCTATTGTGTCACCTTTTATTGGGCAGAATATAGGAGCTGGAAACTTTGAAAGAATCGAGCGCTGTATATCACTGGCGATTCGAATTATTTTCATTTATGGAATAATCGCAGGAACGATAGTATTCATTTTTAAAGAGGAAATCGCCAATATATTTTCTCCTGAGGTACTAATAGAAAAAGAACTGGCACTTTATCTCATGATTGCTCCGATTGGTTATTTCCTACAAGGCTTGATGATGCTTTCAGTTTCTGTACTGGAAACACTCAATAAACCAATGCGCTCAGCCTTAGTTAATCTGATCTACTTTTTTGTATTATATATTCCATTTGCGGCATTGGGCGCCAAGTTTTATGGAAATGTTGGTATCTTTATAGCCTATCCTGTAGCGGGCTTTATTGCTGCGGTATTTGCTTACCTCATCATGAGTCGTAGCTTGGAAGAGGCGAAACCCCAAATAGTGTCTGCAGTAGAAATGTCTACATGATTGCACAACTTTACGATAAATAGGAGTCGTGTATCAAAACAATTTTGGCCTGAAAGGCATTTAATCAATTGTAATAAGTAGTCAACTGAAAATTAAAAATCAACAGAAGGCTATAATTTAACATTGAAAATGTCAATAATAGAACGCATGAAGCGACAAACAGCTACGTTCATCCCAACGAAATGGGGTAAATTTAAGATGATTGCATATGCTAAATCTGAAACAGAGGCAATGCCACATCTGGCTATGGTGCACGAAGATTTTGACCAGAGTTCACCTGTTTTTTTACGTATTCACTCAGAGTGTCTTACGGGAGACTTGTTTACTTCCAGACGCTGTGATTGTGGAGAACAACTAGATGCGGCAATGCAATTGGCTGCAGAGAAGGGTGGGGTCGTTATCTACCTCCGACAAGAGGGCCGTGGTATTGGCTTGATCAATAAATTAGAAGCATACAATATTCAAGATACTGGTGTAAACACGGCTGATGCCAACACACATCTTGGCTTTGATGTAGATAGTAGACAATATGAAGATGCCATCGCAATAATGAAGGACCTTGATATCAATGCTATTCACTTAATAACTAATAATCCTCTGAAAATAGAAGCGATCAAAGATTCTTCTATTGAGGTAGCGAGCAGAGTTTCTCTCATCATTAAAGCTAAAAAAGAAAATAAGGGATATCTCCAAACAAAGCGGGATTTGATGGGGCATCTTTTAGAAAAAGAATAGAGTAGGCAGGTACCTTTTGATTTGATTTTTAAATACCTACTTTTGCTCTGTATCTGATACTCACTAATTAGACAAACGAAAGCAGAATAAGGAAACGAGCATGAAAAAGGTACTGTGGAATAACCTATTAAGGTTAAGGCATCAAATAGGATTGTCAGGAGATAATTTTCGCTTCTGTCAAGTAGATATGGATATCGACGAATTGCCTCAAATAAATGACCTTACTGAACGAAATGATTCGACATCAAAACAGGTGGTCATTTTTCGTGATAAACTAAATATTCCCCACTCCAATATTGCAAAAATAGCGGTTGATCCCAACTTCAACGTGAGCATTCAATCTACAGGGAATCTTGACGATGAGGACATACAGGATCTGAAAGTTTACCTTCCATACTGCTTCTTATCCTTACTCGCTAGAAAAGAAAAGAGGGCTATTTCTGTTGCTCACTTTGCACAGTCTCTTGATGGTAAAATTGCAACCTTCTCCGGTGATTCAAAATGGATTGGAAATGAAGAAAACCTAATCCATGCCCATCGAATGCGTGCATTGACCGATGGAATCATGATCGGTAGTGGTACACTAAGAAGCGATCAACCTCGGCTAAACGTGCGATTGGTTGAAGGAGCTAACCCTACCCGAATTGTGATTGGCTCACTTAGCGAAAAAGATTGTTCTTGCCTTCGCTCAATTTCAAACGAACCAGTTGTCGTAATTGGAAAAGAGAAGCAATGTGTCGAAGAAGAAATTTCATTTTTTGCACTTCCTTACAAGGATAATAAAATAAACTGTACCGATATTCTGACTTGCTTATTTGAGCAAGGAATTCATACCGTTTATCTGGAAGGCGGCGCCATGACAACTTCTAATTTCTTGAAAGAAAGTGCCATTGATATTTTTCAATTGCACATATCTCCACAGATTTTTGGTTCAGGAAAATCTGCTATTTGTCTTCCTCAAATCAGCGAAGTAGGGGAGGCCATCCAATTTCAAAAATTTTCCTTCGAACCTGTTGGTAACACCATGATGTTTGTTGGTCGACTCAACGGTTTGGCTGTATGATAAGTAAAGCTCTTTGGCACTTATCTAATCAAAATTCTGCTTGGCGGGAAAGTGAATTGGCTGTAACTCCTACTGGGCATTGCCAAGTTAAAAGTCTATACTCTTTTATAAGTTTGGGTACAGAAAAAACAGTCGCTTGCGGATTAGTTCCTACTCAAGCTGCCAGTCAAATGCAAGTACCATATATGGAAGGTACCTTTGATTTTCCAATTAAGTATGGTTATTCCCTTGTCGGAAAAATAATAAATGAAGACCATCCTAATTTTGGAAAACTGGTGCACGTCATGCACCCACACCAAAGTATATTCAACATTCCAAATCAAGCGGTCACCCTGTTACCTGATTCTCTTCCTGCAAAAAGAGCTGTTCTCATCAGTAACTTGGAAACTGCCCTTAATGCTTGTTGGGACGCAAACGTCAATGCAGGAGATAAGGTACTTCTTGTTGGATTTGGAAATATCGGTGCTTTGCTAGCCTGCGTTCTCAATGAGATACCAGCGATCGACTTATATATCCTAGAAAAGAATGTATCGCGTATTGCAAAAGCAAAAAGTATGGGCTTTACAAATGTTCACGATGCTATATCCCTTGACGATTTTGATGTAGCTTTTCATTGTAGTGCCAGCGAACAAGGTCTGCAAGCATGTATTGACAGCTTAGGGGAAGAAGGTAAAGTAATAGAGCTAAGTTGGTATGGAACCAAATCAGTAAATCTTAACTTAGGAGCCAATTTTCATCATCGTCGACTGAAAATAATAAGCTCACAAGTTTCAAAAATACCAACAAGTCATCAACCACGTTGGAATTACAAAAGAAGAAAATCTGCGGTTTTGGATCTGCTCCAAAATCCAATTTATGATCAAGTGCTTAGTCATGAAATTGAGATGAATGAGGCAGCACATTTTTTTACACAATTAAGAACAGAACAATTGCCTGGCTTGGGATATTGTTTGAACTATAAATCGGAATAAATTTAAAATTGGAAGTGGGATTTGGAGCTGGTGAATGGATTCAATCGCGGCGTCTATCTGGTGCCCGTCTGGCCGCGGGAGAGGCTAAAGAGGCCCCACATTAGTGGACAGCTTCCCACCTCCAACTTCCAACTCAAAAACATCACCAACAATGTACAGCGTAAAAGTAAGACAACACATCATGATCGCGCACTCTTTCAATAGTGCGACCTTTGGACCAGCTCAAAAGCTACACGGAGCCACTTACGTAGTTGACGTAAGTTTTAACTCAGTAGAATTAACGGAAGATGCTATCGTAATCGATATTGGATTAGCGCACGATGTACTCAAAAAAGTACTCGAACCCCTGAATTACCAAAATCTAGATGAGTTACCACAATTCAAAGGTCTCTTAACTACCACCGAATTTTTGGCGAAGTATATCCACGATCAAACGAAATTAGAATTGGAAGGAAAATTTGGAGGAAGCCTGAAGGTAACGCTGGGAGAGTCACATGTGGCTTGGGCTAGCTATGAGGGATGATGAATTAGAATGATTGAATTTTCAATGAACAATAATCAATTTTCACGTTCAAGGGCCATTCTAATTCTAATTTCGACCAGTCTGGCGCCTGACAGGTTCACATTCTAATTCTTTAGGCTTTCGATTCCCATTCTAATTCTCTACGCTTTCGCCTCAGGCATTTGACAAACCTCATCACCCTTCTTACCACAAACCGTACAGTCTCCCATGGTATTTTTAATCATCGGGTTGTTAGAAGAACAAGAACCTCTGAACTCATTACCGGTCACAATGTGACGGATATTTATCATGATAAATGAAAGTCCGAAAGCAACAAAAATGATAGCAAGAATATATAAGAATTCCATGTTGTTATTTTTTTAATGATTCAACTTCGATGTATACTTAAAACACTTTTTCGCATTAAAGGTTTAATTTTGCATCAAGCGAGTTTAGATCACAAAAATACAGCTAAAAAAGCGTTTAGTCAAAAATTGTTATTAAAATAGTTGGAAGTGGGAAGATGGAGGTGGAAAGTACACCCGAATGCGGACTTTACCTGGTGCCCGTCTGGCCGCCGAACAGGCTAAACAGACTCGCGTTTCCGGAAACTTTCCCACCTTCAACTCCCCACTTCTCGCCAAAATATACCTTAGTCAATGGACAAAAAACTACAAGCCTTCGGACGATTACTAACCATTATGGATGAATTGCGTGAGCAATGTCCTTGGGATCGCAAACAAACCTTTCAAAGCCTGCGCAATCTGACTATAGAAGAAACTTACGAGTTGGCAGATGCACTTCTAGTAGAAGATTTGGATGAAATTAAAGAAGAAATTGGAGATGTGATGCTTCATATGGTTTTTTATGCGAAGATAGCTGACGAGAAAAAAGCCTTTGACATAGCTGATTCTCTCAACGCTGTTTGCGAAAAGCTAATCAATCGCCACCCTCATATATATGGTGACGTGGAGGTAGCTGATGAAGAAGAAGTCAAGAAGAATTGGGAACAGCTAAAGCTAAAAGAAGGAAAGAAATCGGTTCTTTCAGGTGTACCTAAATCGCTTCCCGCTATGATTAAAGCTTATCGAATGCAAGACAAAACTAAGCAAGTTGGCTTCGAATGGGAGAATGCCGAACAGGTTTGGGACAAAGTAGAGGAGGAGATGGCTGAATATAAAGAGAGCGTAGATGAAAATCATTCAAAGGAAAAACAAGAAGAAGAGTTTGGTGATATACTCTTTTCCCTCATTAATTATGCTAGATTCACAGGTATTGACCCCGAATCTGCGCTAGAACGTGTCAACAAGAAATTTAAGCGCCGCTTTGAATACATAGAAGCCAATGCCACTAAAGATCTTAATGATATGACACTTCAGGAAATGGATTTGCTTTGGAATGAGGCTAAGGAGAAGTGAAACCACTAACTACCTCTAGAGGTCTCAAACAATGGACCCCACGATCATGGAAAAGGCCCTCCGCGGACTAGGCTATTCTCAAGGACAAAAAAACACGTCAAACACAAATAAAACCACCCTTTTACCAAGAAAATGATTACCTTTGTGCCGCTATAACTGATTTCAGTAATCACTATTGGTAAAAATAAATAATAAAATGGCAATCTATTTAACAAAAGAGAAGAGAGAAGAAATCTTCAAAGAGTACGGAGGATCTGAAAAAAATTCTGGATCTACCGAAGGGCAAATCGCTCTTTTTTCATTCAGAATCAAAGGTTTATCTGATCACCTTCAGACAAACAAAAAAGATCACTCATGCAGACGCACACTGCTAACCCTCGTGGGAAAAAGAAAGCGTTTACTTACCTACCTTGCTAAAAAAGATATCACAAAATATCGTGCAATTATCGAAAAGCTAGGCATACGTAGTATCCGAAAGTAAAACATTAAAAAGAGGCAGAATTGAGTTCATATTATGAAACTCGTTTCTGCCTCTTCTCGTTTACGTACTATTATAACGAGATTGTCCAAGTATAAATGTGTCAATTGACACATTTTACAGAACAGCGAAATAAACAGGATCTGAAACAATTACCTAACCTAACTGCTTCTACCCGCAAACCAAAGTCCTCTCTTAGGACTATCCCTTTGCTTACCATCCTTCCATCTCGCAACTACACATGGTACTATGCTATCTCGATTTAGCTTAGTAACAACAAAAAAATTAACATAGACTACTAAAAGATTGAGTCTAAGTGGTCCAAATTATTTTTGTATAAAAAATTAAATCAATATCAAACTTTCTACTTGCAGGCATTAAATGATTTTGCCTTTCGCGAAAACAAGTAGATATCACTTTTTTAAAATTATAATGAAATGGGGAAGCAAACTCCTATTACGCAATCATTTAACCTTCCGGATGGCCGGGAAGTTACTATCGAAACTGGTAAACTAGCAACTCAAGCCCACGGTTCTGTAGTTGTTAAAATGGGCGATACGATGCTATTCGCATCTGTTGTCTCTAGTTTTGAGGCCCGTGAAGGCCAATCATTTTTTCCACTATCTGTAGATTATCAAGAGAAATTTGCTTCTGCGGGTCGTATCCCAGGTAACTTCTTTCGTCGTGAATCAAGATTATCTGACCCTGAAATTCTAGTATGCCGTTTGGTTGACCGTGCTATTCGTCCGCTCTTCCCTACTGGATACATGATGGACACTCAGGTGATTATCAACCTAATTTCTGCTGACAAAGATGTTATGCCTGACGCTTTAGCTGCACTTGCTGCTTCTGCTGCATTGGCTGTTTCTGACATCCCATTTGCTGGTCCTATCTCTGAATGTAGAGTTGCTCGCATCAATGGCGAATTTGTGGTAAACCCTGATCGTACACCATTAGCTGATGCTGATATGGACATCATCGTTGCTGCTACAATGGACAACGTAATGATGGTAGAAGGTGAAGCTCATGAATGTTCTGAAAAGGACTTAGTGGAAGCCATCAAAATCGGACACGAAGCAATCAAAGTACAATGTCAAGCACAACTTGATCTCGCTCAGAAAGTAGGAACTGACGCAACTGTTAAGCGTGAGTTTAAACTTGAAGAGATTGACGAAGAGTTGAAAGCGCTAGTTACTGAAATGACAAAAGAAGGTATTCTTAAAGTTTCAAGAGGAGCCTTAAACAAGAAAACACGTAAAGCTGGCTTCAAAGAAGTTAGTGAAAAGCTTAAGGCAGACCTATTAGAAAAATGGGGTGAAGAAGAGTATGCTGAGAAAGGAAAAAAAGCCAGTAAGTATCTTGACAAAATCAAAAAAGAGATCATCCGTGAAATGGTACTAAGCGAATCTGTTCGTTTGGATGGTCGTAAGTATGACGAAGTTCGACCAATCTGGTGTGAAGTTTCTTACTTACCTTCAGTTCACGGATCTGCTATCTTTAATAGAGGAGAAACGCAAGCACTAACTTCTTGTACTTTAGGTACTAAGTTGGATCAGCTAATGATCGATAGTGCATTGAATCACCACTTCGAAGATTTCATCCTGCATTACAACTTCCCTGCCCTTTCAGTAGGAGAGACGAAGCCAATGCGTGGACCTGGTCGTCGTGAAGTTGGTCACGCCAATTTAGCGCAGCGTACCATCAAACAGGTACTTCCAGATGAGAACCTATATACACTTCGTTTGGTTGCTGATATTATGGAATCAAATGGATCTTCTTCAATGGCTACCGTTTGTTCGGGATCATTAGCATTGATGGATGCAGGTATCAAAACCAAAGCAGCCGTTTCTGGTATTGCAATGGGTATGATTTCTGACGGTGAGCGTTTTGCAATCCTTTCTGATATCCTTGGTGACGAGGATGCATTGGGAGATATGGATTTCAAACTAACAGGTACTGAAAAAGGTATTTGTGCTTGTCAGATGGATATCAAGATTGAAGGCCTTCCTTACGAAATGTTGGAAAAGGCATTGAATCAAGCAAGAGATGGTCGTATTCACATTTTGAATGAAATGGCTAAGACCATGTCTGAACCACGTGAAGATCTTAAACCACACGCACCACGTATCGTTGAGCTTATCATTGAGAAGAGCTTTATCGGTGCCGTGATCGGACCTGGTGGGTCTATCATTCAAGAATTACAGGCTAGTACCAACACAGTTATCAACATCAAAGAGGTGGATGATAAAGGTGTAGTTAATATCTCATCTCCTGACAAAGCTTCTATCGACGCTGCTTTATCTCGTATCAAAGCCATTACCTTTACGCCAGAAGTGGGTGACGAATTTGATGCTAAAGTTGCATCAGTTATGCCTTATGGCGTATTTGTTGACTTTGCAGGGAAGAGTGGTTTGTTACACGTTTCTGAAATTGCACATGAGCGTGTTGAACGTGTAGAAGATCATTTACAGCAAGGAGATAAAGTAAGAGTGAAGTTGATTGGAATTGATCCTAAGACGGGTAAACTACGTTTGTCAAGAAAGGCGTTGATGCCAAGACCATAGTCAATTTGAATGACGAATTTAGCAGTCTTTGATGACTGCTTATTAGATATTAAAAATCCGGTTCAGGTTTTCCTGAATCGGATTTTTAAGTTTCTGTAGACCGCTCTTTAGCAAAAGATATGCCTATTCTATTTTCCACATATCTTTTCCATAAAATTGATCACCTTCTTTCGCCCTTGAGATATTTTCTTCACTTAAGAATTGATTGAAAAGAGCTTTGTTGACAGAGCAATCTTCATCATTCAGATAGCTGACTTGCAACCCTCGAATCTTCGATTGACCATAAGCAAAAGGCACCATTCGATATTCTGGAAAGCGTTCTTGAATTTTCTGTTCTACAAATTCGAATGATTCCTGAAAGTCTTCAAATGGAGATGTCGTTAGCAAATTTACCGCGTTATAATATCTCGGAAATTCCCCTTCTTTCTTTTTTTTTCTAAGAACGGTTGTCGAGTCAAGGCCATATATTTGATAAAAATTACCAACTAAGCTAACTGAAAAATGTAATGTTTTTACATGAAAACCATCTTGGAAAGGATTCTTTTTGAGAATAATTGAAGAACTAAAACTTGGAGCTTGTCCGAAAGTTTTATCTATTACTTCTTTATTTAATGTTATACCAATTTGCTCCGTAAATTTTAACCATCTTTCTTGGAAATTGACTTTGTCGTGGATGTTTTCCATTACAATTCTTTCTAAGTCTTTAATCCCTTTGTATTCGGAGTAAATCCCTTTACCTTCTTTTCTGTCTAATCCAATTGGGTAGTATTTATTTATAGCGTCGTAGATTTCCCAAAAATCATGAGTGCTTGTATTAAAGGAAAAGTTTAATTTCATTCTGGTCGTTGTTTATTATTTGATCGTAGTATTAATAGGGCATTTAAGAAAGTATACTTTTTTGTTGTTGTCGTTCAATTATTTATTGGGTTTATGAGCAACTGATGTTTCTCTATATTCTACTCCCAATAGTAGTTAAAATAGCGGAGATAAATTTATTTTTAAGATTTTTTTTGGGGTAAAATGTTAAAAATAAATCTATCACACGCTCAAATTGAAATTTGGATACTAAAAACTAATGCAAATCGCCTCTCCTCCAAACGGACTAAGAGCATAATTTTGAGTGTTAATATTTCCGAAACATTGCCCATACGAAATAGAAGAAGACGTATTCCCTATCGTTAACTCTGTTAGTTGTTCTGCAAAAAGGTCTTTGAATTCTGTTTTAGCTTCAAGGTCAGAATTTACAAGACCTTCTGTCATTTTAGCTAATAGTGCAAGCCTTGCGTTATCCATGGCAAAGGCTGATAATTCGGCAGCTTTTGCCGCAGTTAGTGCTTGTCCATTCGCATCTGTACCACTTACTTGAACACATAATTCTGGAATAGTATATTGCATGATATTAAAAAAGCTTGGTTGATATGCATGAAATACATTATTAACCTGACAAGTCCAAGCAGTACCTACTTGTGTAAAATCAAATGAACTTTTACATGTTCTAGAGACTAAGATACCGTTTTCTGCTAATGCCAATTTATTTAATACACAATCATTATTTTGAAGAGCATTTAGTATCTCATTTTTAAAAGCCTGAAGGCCTCCCAATTTTTGACACTGTCCAGTTTCAACCAGATTGATTAGGGCAGTATTAATAATATCATCAATATTTATTTGACAATCGGAGATTAAAGATGAGTTTTGTAAC